>JBFEPU010000076.1:0-10742 GCA_041549915.1 Anaerolineae bacterium
GTGGAGACTTCATCCCAGCCGGCATACGTGCCGGCGAGACGCTTCTACTCTGCGCATGGCTTCCATAGGGTCGCCAGAATCCAGGATTTCTATTCCGAGGGCGACGACCTGCTCGTGTATAGCAAGCGGTGTCTCGGAGCGGGAGCTGACGCTGCCCAGACTGCCCCAGCATGTAGTCATCGACGAGCTCGCGTTCCCTTGGGGAGACATTTGCCGAAGCTCTAGGTGAGGATGCGTCACTGCGTGCCGACACACGGGCGGCTTCTGTGGTTGCCGCACGGTCCGACTAAAAGTCCCAGTCCCATCTCGGTTGCGGAAGGCGCAACACCCAATCCAGTTCCTCCAGCAGCTCCTGCGGCGCTGAGAGGTCATCGGTAGCCGCCAGACTGGAGGCCGGAGCCACTCCAAGCCACATGCGAGTGAACGCGCCAACCGACGCCTTGAGCGTGGGCAGCGCCTGGTCTGTGCCCACCTCGGCACCTGAAGACTGGCCCAAGGTCACTACATAGTCCCCACTGATGCCTCGCCACGGCGCGCTCTGATCCAGGAAACGCTCGATGGGATCGGACAGCTGGAGATTGAAACGCACGTCGCTACCTCTGAGCCGTGTGCGCGCCAGACAGGCAGCCACGTTGCAAACGCGCATCTGCCAATAAGCCACCGCACGCACGGTGGTCTCAAAACTGGTTCTTTCACTCACCCCGCGTCGTCGAAACGGCTGCTCAAGCAGGTCCTGGAACTGCAGGCCGGGCGGTTCGCGCAGGCGTACCAGCCACACCTGGTCACCGAAGCTCTTGAACACAGCCAGCAGCTCCAGCAGTTGCTCCCAGGTCTGATAGGCCAAGAAACTCACCTGGTATGGTCCATGCAGAGGCTCCCTGGTCCAACACCAGAAGCAATGCGTGATTCTGCTCGCGCTGCGGTCGTCGTAGCCGAACCCGAAGCCGTTAGGAGTGCGGCGCAACTCTGATTCGGTGATCTCAGGCGGCAGCAGGTTACACGACCCGTGCACGCGGCGTCGTTCCAGGCGAGCCCTGTGTACCAACTCCCAGTCATCTGCCGTGAGGCGGCGCGGCACACGAGCTGCGCTCTCCACTTTGAGCTGCGCAGGGTCAAAGCTGATCCAATTCTCGTAGCTGCCGGTGCCAAACCCGAGCTGGTCATAGAAGCCTTGCTCGAACATGCCCAAGGCGGAGACCAATGCTCCCTCTGTGGCGTCTGCGGCCACAAGCTGAGCGGTCAGGCGTTTTGCCAAGCCCTGCCCGCGCACTCGCCGGCTGGTGCTGACGCTAGTCACAGCAGAGAGCGGCAGTTCCTGGCCAAGATAGCGAATGGTCCCTGGCACCGACGCCGACAGTGACTCTGCCTCGCCATCCACCTCGGCTACCAGAGCGCGGCCGGACGCGATGAAGAGATCCATGGTCTCTTCCTTGCCTTCCTGCAGCCAGCCAATCCCTCGCCAGAGACGATGGAGGGCCTGCTTGTCGCGCTCAGAATCATAGCTGCGAAATCTCACGCTCGTTTCACCGTCGGGTCCAGGTTCTCTATCAGCACCGGCTCAACCGGATCGGCCAACTCAAAGCCAAAGATCCTCGAGTAGAAGTAGAGCTCGGCGTCCAGAGCACGCTTGATGTTCTCGGCCCGCCGAAAGCCGTGCTGCTCACCTTCGAACGGGAGGTACGCGACGGGCAAGCCTTTCTTGCGCAGTGCCTCTACCATTCGCTCCGCTTGATTGGGCGGCACGACCTTGTCCTCCAGCCCCTGGAACAGGATCATCGGACAGGAGAGTCCCTCGGTATGGTAGATGGGTGACCTTTCGCGATAGAGATCGCTGCGCTCTGGATAGGGACCTACGAGCCGGTCAAGGTAGCGCGACTCGAACTTGTGCGTTTCGCGCGTCAATGCCTCCAGGTCACTGACTCCGAAATGGCTGGCACCAGCCTTGAACACGTCGCGGAATGCCAGTGCTGAGAGGGTCGTATATCCTCCTGCGCTGGCTCCGCGGATCGCCAGCCGGTTGCTATCCACCTTCCCCTGGTCGACAAGGTACAGCGCCGCATTGGCGCAATCATCCACGTCAATGACACCCCACTCCCCGTTCAGCCGCTGACGGTACGCGCGGCCGTAGCCACTGCTCCCGCCGTAGTTCACGTCGACCACCGCAAACCCACGGCTGGTCCAGAACTGAACCTCCCAGGACAGCGTGCTGGAAGCAGCAGATGTCGGACCACCATGGCTGATGACGAGCAAGGGAGGTCGCTCGCCGGCTGCTGCGGCATAGTCGCGGTTCTTTGGCGCATAGAAGAGCGCGTGTGCCGTCAGATCGCCTTCGGTGGGGAACTCGATAGCTTGGGGCTGGGAGATGAAGCCGCTGTCGACCTGAAGTTTACTAGAGGACCGCAATACCTGGAACTCTCTCGTGCCCAGGTCCAAGCTGATGACCGAGCCAGCCTGGCTTGGCGATCCAGCCAGGAAGACGGCTTGCCCCGGGCGCGCCCTCACAGCAGCTATGTCAGTGTACGAAGTTTCAATAGGCTCCAGCCTGTGCGTCCTGGTGTCGAGACTCCCCAGCTGCCACGTGCCACGCGAGGTGTATGTGCAGATAATTCGCCCGGCGGACTCGAAGGCGTAGGTTGACATCCCAAAGACCCACTGTGGCTTGCCGAATTCGGCCTCCATCTCGCACAGCCGTTCGATGCGGCCATCCCGGTGGCGGAACAGGTTCCACCAGCCTGTCCGATCCGATACAAAGTGCAGCACACCATCCGGAGACCATTGCGGCTGGAAGATGGACTCATCGACGCCTCCGGCCACTAGCTGGGCCTCTCCCAGGGAGCCGTCCGCCTTGACCTCAGCAACCCACAGCTCGGTCCCATCCCACGGCATGTTCGGATGGTTCCACGTGAGCCAGGCCAGTTGCGCTGCCTCGGGATCCAGGCGCGGCGACGAATAGAAATCGTTCCCCGATACAAGCACCTGCCCCTCTCCGCCCTTGGGCAGTACCAGGCTGACCAGTGCATTCACCGGCTCGTGGTCGGCAACGGTATGGTCCTCTCGCACGCAGATCATACGGTTCCGGCGATGGTCAAGCACAGCGTCTGCATACCTCAGATCCTTCTCTGGCGTCATTGGCTTCGGTGCGCCTCCGACCTCCTGCCGATAGAGGCGCTGATCCGCAAAGTTGACAAAGTACACCGTGCCGTGGGATACCGCAAACGGCGCTCCGCCATATTCATGGACACGCGTGCGTGCATTGAACGGTGTGGGCGTCACATCGGCAATGCGCCCCTCAGCCGAGTGCCGCACGATCACGTATCGCCCACCTTCCACCGGGCGGCTCTCGAGCCAATACCGATCCTCACCATCCAACACAATCTCCATCAGCCGAACGGCTCCAGCGACGATGAGGTCCGACGTGATCGGGGATTTCCACGAACCGTACGGAGCACTTGAGTTCACGTTCATACCTCCTTTGACAATGCACACGGCATGCCTCTTGGAGTCAACTGGGGTCTACCCGTAACAAGGGAACCTACAGACGTGGTGCTGGTTCAACTCTGAGAACGAGGCTCGGCTGCCAGTGGCTGATGCGCTGGGAATGAGGGCTTTGCGTGACTGCCTGTCCGGCGACTGCTTGCCGTGCAGCACTACTCCAAGATGCGCAAGCTCGAGAGGAACTGACCGCGGATGGTCTCCAATTCGTCACGATACTGGCTTCGACCAACAAAATCAATGAACCAACGTTGGTCATGTGCTCGCAGCGCAGTCACCCAACGAGTGATGTCCACTACTTCTCTGCCAAGCACAACCCTGGCCTCATAGGCAGCATCCACAGCCCGGTGTGCATCCAGATCGATGATCCGAGGTGCAGTAAGCAATCGATCGTAGTACTCCAGGAGAAGCCAGTTGTCGATTTCCTGCAAAAAGTCGGCATCAGAGTAGCCGGCGATGACGGGCGTTACCGCTACAGAAAGCGAGCGGAGTCCCGCGCCTTCCGTTCCCGCTGGCGCAACAAAGGTGACCAGCTTCAGCTCATTCTGCTGGTCTTCTCTACCGATGATCAGCCAGCCGTCCGGATAGCAGACTGAGAAACCCATGTTGGTGTTGTCATACAGGCTGTACCCATCCGGGCATTCCGCAGGTAGCGGAACAGTTGCTGCCGCGGTCGGCGAAGGCACTGCAGTAGGCGTGTGCGATGCTGTGGGCACAGGTGTCTGAATGGTCGGGGCAGCGGGAGCGCAGGCGCCGAAAAGGATTAGAATCACAAAGATGCCCAAAAGCCGAGATCGAGAACTCATTACGTCTCCTTAGGATAGCTGTAGTTGCAGGCCATTCTGTGCCTGGCAGGCCAGTTTTGACGACGCGGATTATAACACAGGGGGAAAGGCGCGGCAAGAAATCGCAGCCACTGAGCCAAACCCGGACCTGCACGAGCGACCGCGGGCACACCAGCATTTGCCCTAGCAGCCGGCCGCCTCCATGATGTGCATCGTTTGCGGCACCGCTGACAGGGCGAAGGAGGCGGCTACAAGTACCCACAGGAAAGCCACAGGCCGGGCGTGGCAGCCCGGCAGCTGCGCTGGACCATGCTGATGGCAGCGCCCCGCCATGGCCCCCTTTCTGCCTGCCGGTTCACTATCTGCCGTCATCCTATATGCAAGTCAGTTATGGACACAATGCACATAGTATGCTATGCTGCGCTCGCCTAGGTCGTACCTGTCTCATTGTCGCACTAGGGAGGAAGACATATGCCAAGACGACATCGCGGACGGGGCGGGAAGCGACATGGCCGCCGCGCGGTGCGGATGCTGGAGCCCGTGTTGCTTCTGCTCTTGCACCGTCGTCCGGCTCACGGCTACACCCTCTTGGAGCAAACTGATGAGTTCCGTCTGGGAGACTTTGACTCTAGCATGGTCTACCGAGCGCTGCGAGACATGGAAGAGAAGGCGTGGGTCACTTCGACCTGGGACGAGGGGCGACCCGACACCAACAGACTGGATCTGACTTGTCTACAGATTCATGCTGTCAGCTGCTGTGCACCCAGGCTATGGGCAACCGGGTCATACACTCATGCCAAGAGCGCTCCGGACGCTGGACAGAAGTGCTGAGGATTTCGTCCACAATTACTGCGCTTCCAGGTTCCTCAGGTCCTCAGTAGTTTTCGTTCAGAGACGAAGCGGCTCTTCTGCAAAAGAATAGCCGCAACCTCAACACATGGGTTTCTAGTCGCGCCGTCCACCGATAATGTCCTGTGCTCCAATAGGGTGGGAGGACTCGAACTCCTCACGGAGGCCTGCTCTACCGGATTCAGGTCATCAGCAGTACGTTGATCCGTGTAGCCGCCCGGCCTGCAATCTCCGCTGCTGCGGGTGCCACAACCTAGACGTCACCCAGATGCCCGGGGCCCAGCATCTTATCATGGACCGGGAAGCCGTAACTCGATGCAGTATCGCGAGCAGACACGGACAGAAAGCAATCCGCGCCACGTATGGGGCGCAGACTCACTTCGGTGAGCCGCTCAGAGCTCGAACCTGCAAGCCATTGATGCAGACGAGCGATCTAGTCGATCTGCTCCACCAGGTAGTTCTGGATACCCATCTGACTGATCTGATCGAGTTGCGCCTCGATCCAGTCAATATGGTTCTCCTCGTCCGTGAGGATCGACTCCAGGAGTTCGCGCGTCCCATTGTCAGCAACTTCGGTGGTGAGACCTATCCCCTCGTTGTAGGCCTTGATCGCACCATTCTCGGCCTGCCAATCATTCTTGAGCTGAGGTTCGACCTCTGCGCCGATGTGCATTTCGCGCAGATTGCTCACGATTGGCCGGCCTTCCAGGAATAGGATGCGCGCTATCAGCTTCTCTGCGTGCTTCATCTCCTCGATCGAGCGCTTTTCGACTGCTTCGGAAAGGCGCTCGTATCCCCAATTGTCACACATCTCAGCGTGAACCATGTACTGATTGATGGCCGTCAGTTCATCGGCAAGCAAGCCATTCAGGGTATCCAGTACTTTTTCGTTGCCTTTCATTGCCTAGTCCTCCTCGATGTTTGTAGATATGCTACGTCCGCATGCCCGAAGCAGCTAGCGTCACACGGCACAGACTCAACTGCCCGGGTCACCACGCCATCAACCGTCAGGGGCTCAAACCTGTATCCTGCCGCCCACAGGTTACCAGTTGGTCGACGGCGCAGTTAGCTCCACAAGATCGCCCGACGACTACCCAACCAAGCGCTTGGCAGGCATCTCGGCTCAGGAATCCGCACTTCCTATCTTAGGCGAAAAAGACTTCTCGTCAAGTGTGCCGGCGGCGCATCCCCGGTTAGGCGTCGGCACAAGCAACTCCTGCCACACGCAGCCAGCAGGCTACGCTCTGGCCTCTATCAGAGAAAAGGTCCTCAGGCCGACCAGAATCGATTCAACCGCACCGCCATACGCAAGCGAGATCTCGGTATGGGCTGAGAAGCCACAGCTCGCGCACGAGATCTGCCCACGGCCTTTCAGATAGCATCCGTGTGTGAGTCGCCCGTCCGGATCAACGCTGGCGATCATCCAGGGACGACATCGCCAGTTGTTGCCCTTGAGCGCCTCCAGACTGGCGTACGAGTTGGCTATGGGCAGACCTTCCCTTTTCAGCCCGATGAGCACGTCCAGAACATCTTCACGATTGGCGGGAGAAAGAAGCAGTTCCCTCCCAAGCTCCTGGAAGGGATAGTGAAACTGAACGGTTATCCCCTTGACCTTGGACGCAAGCAGGTGCACCAAATCGGGAATCTCCGTCCAGTTGAGCGAATTGATGGTTATGTGCGCATAGATCCGAGGATGAGATGAGGAATCGATATTGCTCATGACCCTCTCGAAGCTCTCGCCGCGGATTCGATCATGCGTCGGTTGGAGACCGTCGATGCTCACCCACACGATGTCCGAGTCCACATCAATTGGACAGGTCCCGTTGGTGGTCACTCCCACGCTGAAGAAGAGCTTCCTCGCCTCCGCAACCACGCTCTTGATGTCATAGTCGCCATCTCCCCACAGGAAAGGTTCGCCTCCTTCCAAGATGACGATCCTCACCCCCCACTGGTGAAGGGTTCTCAAGGATGCCACGACCTGCGCGAAAGACAAGGACGCCGCCTCCCGCTTCCGGAAAGGACAGTGAATGCAAGAGAGGTTGCAGCGATGGGTGAGCTTCACGCCACCCAGGAGCGGCCTCTTGTCGCCCAGGCGGCTGCGAATGTAGTATTGGAGCAGATAGCCAAGCTGATGGATGGATACGGTCATTCCACTGTCGGGTTGCGGGCGCGCTGCGATTGCCAGGACGTTGCCCACCTGCCATCCCGGCGCGGGTCTGCATACATCGCGCGAAACATCCCTCAGGAGCCTCCAGAAGCTCCGGTCACCACAACCGCACCGGCGGGGCAGTCCCTACCGAACGCAGCGTGCGAGGCCGTGCCGCTTGGCGCGACCAAAGACATGCACAGGCCCTGCGCGCGGTGGTACGAGCAAACTGCGGAGCCGCGACCGGCGTTTTGCTCGCTGCGGCACACCTGGCGTCGCGGAGCAGCCGCTAGAAGGTCAGCTCGCGTCCGTCTTCTCGACCGGCGGGCGGTTCTCCCGTGCCAGAGCTCTCCTCAAAGCGTCGACTTCCCTCTCGAGGCGCTTCTGGCGGGAGGCGATGCTGAAAACGAAAAGAAAAGTCAGCGCCCAGAAGACGGCGTAGGCAGCAAAAAGGTAGCTCATGTACGACCTCCCCATCCGGAGTGTAATCTCTGGGCCAGTTCGTTGACTTCGTCTGCCAGGTTGGCCAACCTAGTGCGGTGCAAGAGCAGTGTGGTGTAGAGGACAGTGAAAGACAGCAGGCAGAAGAGAAACGTGAGCAACATTGGCCGGGTCAGGCCAGCCCCCTGTCTGTCGAAAACGACTGGGTGGAGCCTCTGCCACCAGCGGATAGACATGAAGGTGAGGGGTACGCTGGCAAAGGCCACGATGCCGTAGACCGCAGCGAAGCGCGCCCGCTGTTCCGCTTCCTCCACAAAGGTCCGCAACATGAAGTAGGCCAGGTAGATCAGCAGAAGGATCGTGACCAGGACCAGCCGGGGCTCCTGCCGCCAGGGCCACCAGGAGTTCCAGGTGGGCTTGGCCCACATGGAGCCGCTCATGACCGCCATGGCGGTGAAGGTCACCCCGATCTCCGCTGAGGAGAACCCCAGCACATCCCAGCGCCGCTCGCCGGTGCGCAGGTAGCCGATACCTGCGAGCAAGGTGACGAAAAACGCAAAAAAGCCCACCCAGGCCGATGAGACGTGGAAGTAGAAGATCCTCTGCACGTCTCCCATCGTCGCTTCTCTTGGTGCGTACAGAAACACCAGGTAGAGAGCCGCTATGATCATTGCCACGCTCAGCCCGCTCAGCAAATCTACCCAACGAGAACCCGCTTTCATACTCGTCCCCCTTTCTCCAACGGGGTCAACCCTGAACCACATAGTCGAAAGTCATGTAACAAACCGTTGCGAATATGATGTCAAAGCCGATGAGGAGGCGCAGCCAAGGTGCCATGTCGATCCAGGCCTGGCCATCGAGCATGCCAGCCGTTATCTTCACCGCAGAGAGCACCACCGGCAGGATGATGGGAAAGAGAAGAACAGGCAGCAGCACTTCGCGCGCTCTGGTATTGACCGCCATCGTCGATAGCAGGGTGCCGACAGCAGCGAAGCCAATCGTTCCCAGCACAACGGTAAGCAAGAGGCCGGGCTGTAGCAGGTTGAGGTCAAAGACAGCCGAGAAGATGGGCAGCATCAGCGCTTCGATTGCCAGGATGAACACCAGGTTGCCCAGCATCTTGCCGAAGTAGATCGTGCTCCGTTCCATGGGAGCCAGCAGCAGGCCGTCCAGCCGCGCCCCCTCCACCTCCGTTGCCAGGGAGCGGTTCAGCTCCAATGTCCCCGCAAAAGCGAAGGTAACCCAAAGGACGCCCGGTGCCACTTCGGCTACTCTCTCGACACGCAGGTCAAAACTGAAGCTGAAGATGACGATCATCAGCAGGGCAAAGACGAACATGGAACTGAACAACTCTTTGGTCCGTAGCTCGGCCACAACGTCCTTCCAGACGATGGCCAGCACCTTGTTCAAGAAGTGCATGCTCTAGCTCGGTCCCAGGGACCTGTCTCCTTCCGTGTGCTGCCAGTAGGCTTCCCTCAACTCAGCCAGGCCGAGGGTTGATGCCTCGGCCTGGAACACGATGTGTCCTCTGCACAGGATAACCAGGCGGTCAGCGGGCTTCAATGCATGCTCCAGGTTGTGTGTCGTCATCACCACAGTGTGGGAGTGAGTGCTGACGGTTTGAAGCAGCCCGCGCAGCATCCTACTGGCCTGCTGATCGAGTCCCGTGTACGGCTCATCGAGAAGCATGATGGAAGGTTCGTGGATGATGCTGCGTGCGACAGAGAGCCGCTGCTGCATGCCCCGCGACAGAGTCCTTGCCAGGCTGTGAGCGCGGCCGTCCAGCCCGACAAGACTCAGCAGCGTCTCCACTCGCTGCTCAAGCTCGGGCACATCGTAGATTCGACCGTAGAAGCGAAGGTTCTCCGCGACCGTCAGGTTGCCGTAGACGAGCGGTTGGTGAGAGACAAAGCCTATCTGCCTCCGAACTTCCACATCAGCAGGCGCCAGATTCAGGCCGTTGATGCGAACGAATCCCCGCGTGGGCTTGAGCAATGTGGCCAGAATTCGAAGAAACGTTGTCTTTCCCGCCCCATTCGGCCCGACGATAGTGAGGAACTCACCCTCAGCTACCTGCAGGTCGACGCCCCGCAGGGCATGGGTGTGACCGAAGGACTTGGTCAGCCCCTGGATCTCGATCATCTAGGTCTGTGCACCGCGACGCTGTTTGACAAAGGGATAGGCCAACACCAGCAGCGTGGCCAGAGTGCCTAAGCCAATCACGGCCCTGACGAGAATGGGCGAGGTAGGCGCCTGCGCGGGGGGCAGTCTGGCCTCCAGCGGAAGACGACCTAGCTGCAGGGTCAGATCAGCGCCAGCGGCCACATCCTGCGCAGTGAGATGCAGATACGTCTGGTCGCGTATGGTGAGCGGCGCGCCAACGGTGAGTCCAGGCCCCGTGACCTCCACCCCCGTGTCGGCGACCAGGACATCTAGGCTGCCCACCGGGTACAGAATCTTCTTCGAGACCGTGTAGCTGTCCGAGCGATAGGGCAGCTCGTAGCTGAAGAAGAACTCCTTCTGCCCAGGCACCATGGGCATGGTGTAGGCAAACCCTCCCTCGGCCTGGGCGATGCAGCAGGCTATCAGGTCCTCCGGCAACCGCAGCTGGGTAGCGCCATCCGGGAGTGAGAAGCGAAGTGTGTGCCCGCCGGTGGCATCGCCGCCAGAGTAGGTCGTGGCACCTGCATTGACAAAGATCTGCAGTTCCTGGAGCGAGAGCGTGCCGGACCGCGCCTCCAGGATCACATGTGCCCTTTCGATGTTTATGTCCTCATCGCTGGCAGTAGAGTCGTAAACTGCCACAAACAGCGAAAGGAGCGCCTCGCCTTCGGCGAAAGCCATGACCTCGCTCAAGTAGGATACCCCTTGGTGCTCTACCTCCAATCGATAGCTTTGCGCCACCGTATCGAGATCGCCAAAGCGCACCAGTCCCTCGTCATCGGTTGTCCCACGAAACAGGTCCTCCTCCCCCTCTGCATCCACAGCCCACAGGACGACTGGCGCCTGCGCCACCGGCAGGCCGCCCA
>JBFEPU010000077.1:0-10716 GCA_041549915.1 Anaerolineae bacterium
GTGCCAATCGCCGCCTTTCTGATCGTTGGTGCAGCCAATGCGGTGAACCTGACCGATGGCCTGGATGGGCTGGCCGGAGGTACCACGGCAATCGCCTACATCGCCTACGGTGTCATCGCCCTTCTGCAGGGTCAGATCTTCCTGGTCACCTTCTGCTTCACGGTGGTAGGTGCCATCCTGGCCTTTCTGTGGTACAACGCCTATCCTGCGGAACTGTTCATGGGTGACGTGGGCTCGATGGCTCTGGGCGCAACTCTGGCGACGGTGGCGCTGATGACCGAACAGTGGCTTCTGCTGGCTGTGGTTGGCATCATCTTCGTGGTCGAAGCCCTTTCGGACATCCTGCAAGTGGGCTATTACAAACTGACGGGCGGGAAGCGGCTGTTCAAGATGGCTCCGATCCATCACCATCTTGAGCTGTTGGGATGGTCCGAGGTGCAGATCACACAGCGGTTCTGGCTGATCGCCATACTGGCGGCCATGGTGGGCATCGCCCTCGCGCTCTGGTAAGAGATCAGCCGTGACTGTGGGGGATATGAGCGAAGGGTGGCAGTGGGAAGGGAAGCGAGTGACCGTTCTAGGGCTGGGACGTGAGGGTGCTGCCATAGCGCGCTACCTGGGGCAGCAAGGAGCCTGCGTGACAGCTACCGATCTCAAGAGCGCAGCGCAACTGCAGTCGGTGGTGGACGATCTGGCCGATCTGCCGCTGCAGTATGCTCTGGGTGGTCATCCCGAGACGGTACTGGACTGCGACGTGATGTTCGTCAGCCCCGGGGTGCCGCTCGACGCGCCGATTCTGGTGGCAGCCAGGGAGCGTGGGCTGCTGCTGTGCAGTGAGTCGCGATTATTCTGCTTCTTGTGCCCGGCGCCGGTCATCGGCATCACTGGATCCAGTGGCAAGACGACGACGTGTGTGCTGGTCGCCAAGATGTTGCAGGCGGGAGGAAGACGACTGCATCTGGGCGGCAACATTGGCAACCCACTGATTGCCAGGCTGCCGCAGATAGGACCGACCGACATCGTGGTCGCGGAGCTATCCAGCTTCCAGCTGGACTTTTTCGGGGCGCTGCTGGACGCAGAGCCGCGTGGAGATCTGGTGAGCCCCCTGTTTCCGGAAGGCGGTTGGAGCCCACAATTCGCGGTGGTGCTCAATGTAACGCCCAACCACCTTGACAGGCACCCGACGATGGATGCCTATATCGAGGCCAAGTCCAAGATCCTGCGCTATCAGCAGTCAGAGGATGACGCACTTCTCAACTGGGACGATGCCATAGCGCACGGCTTTGAGAAGGAGTGTCGTGGGCGAGTCGCGTTCTTCAGCCTTCGCCAACGGGTGCCGGAGGGTGCGTACCTTGACGGGGATCGTCTCGTGCTGCGCTGCTCTGCAGGCGAGGCGGAAATCTGCTCGGTTGACGAGGTGCGCTTGCGGGGCATGCACAATGTTGCCAACATCCTGGCGGCGTGTGCCGTGGCCGATCGGTTCGGTGTGGAGCCAGCGCAGATGGCCGAAGTAGCGCGGACCTTCGCCGGCGTGGAGCACCGCCTGGAACCTGTCCGCGAACTGCGCGGTGTGTGGTATTACAACGATTCTATCGCCACATCTCCTGAGCGAGCGATCGCGGCTCTGAATTCGTTCCGCGAGCCAATCGTGCTGCTGGCCGGCGGGCGTGACAAACATCTGCCGTGGGACCAGTGGGCGGATCTTGTCCGGCGCAAGGTGGTGCAGGTCATTGTGTTTGGCGAGGCTGCCGCGCTGATTGGTGGCGTGCTCAGCGGGCTGGGTGATCTGGCGCCGCCGGTGCACCACGCGGACGATGTGGCTCAGGCAGTGCAAATGGCGCGGCAAGTGGCAGAGCCAGGGGAGGTCGTGCTCTTTGCACCGGGTGGGACCAGTTTTGACGCCTTTCGCGATTATGCGGAACGAGGCCACACGTTCAAGCGCCTGGTCCACGAGTTGACGGACTAGGTGATGCGTGGCTGATTGCAGGACACGGATAGGGGTTGGCTGCCAATGAGGGAACAATGAGACGCGAAGGAACAAGGTCGACGAGAACAGACTATCCGCTCATGCTAGTCGTCGTACTGCTCGTGGTCCTGGGACTGATGATGATCTACAGTGCGACCTTCATCCTGCGTAACGATCCCGCATACTTCCTAAAGCGTCAAGTCCTGTGGGCCGTCCTGGGCTTGATTCTGCTGGTCCTGCTGGCCCGGGTCGACTATCGCGAGCTGGCCCACCTGGCGCTGCCCATCATGGGCCTCTCCTTCCTGTCGCTGGTAGTTGTGCTGTTCATGGGCGGCAACGGGGCATTCAGGATTTGGTTCCTGGGCACATCGGTACAGCCCAGCGAATTCGCAAAGTTGGCTTTCATCATCTACATTGCCGCCTGGCTGGCATCGAAAGGGGACAAGATTCGCGATGTCACCTATGGCTTAATCCCCTTTGCCGTTCTACTGGGGATTGTCGCCGGGTTGATTCTGCTGGAGCCTGACATCGGCACAGCCATCCTCATTATGGCAACTGCCGTGGCAATGTTCTTCATCTCGGGGGCCGAGATTTCGCAGCTGTTCGTCGGTCTGATGGCCGGGGCGCCAGCCCTTTACCTGGTGATTGTCAATTCTGGAGTGGCCATGCAGCGGCTCACTTCGTTCTTCAATCTGGGCAAGGACACTGCCGGTATGGACTATCACGTCGTGAGCCTCCTGTCGGCACTGCGCGCAGGAGGGCTGACTGGTCGTGGCCTGGGTGCGGGCCAGCAGAAGCTCCTCCCACCATATGTCTATCACACCGACACCATTCTGTCAGTTATCGGGGAAGAACTGGGCCTCATCGGCTGCCTCGTGGTTGTTGGCCTGTTCGTGTTCATCGCTTACCGCGGATTGGCCATCTCCTTCCGGGCGCCTGATACGTTCGGTTCACTGCTTGCCTTCGGCATCACGTGCTGGATCGCCTTCCAAGCGATGATACACGTGGGGGGCAACACGGCGACCATACCATTTACGGGCCTCACACTGCCATTTGTGAGCTACGGTGGTTCGTCGCTGACGATGTGTTTGGCCGGCGTCGGGGTGCTGGTCAGCATCTCGCGGCTGGGCAGAGAGAGGACGCTGAGGACGAGTGCAACTCTTGCTTTCGGGGGGCGGAACCGGAGGCCACGTCTATCCGGCTCTCGCCGTCGTCGAGGAACTTCAAAGCGCGGGCGCCGCTGAGGCCGGGCCCAGTGATGGTGCAGGCCGGGGCCTGCCAACGCTCGACGCCGTGCTCTACGTTGGTACGTCAGGGGGGCTTGAGGCAGACATCGCAGCTCGGCAGGGGGTGCCCTTTCGCTCGGTGCAGGCCGCTGGCCTGCGGGGCCTGTCGCGTGGGCAACAGTTGGTCAACAGTCTCAGATTGGTCGGGGGAACCGCGCAGGCATGGCGCATCTTGCGCGAGTTCCAGCCCGATGTGGTGCTGGCGACGGGCGGGTATGCGTCCGCTCCCGTGGTGCTGGCCGCCTGGCTGCGACGCTGCCCGGTGTTGATCTATCTACCGGATGTCGTGCCGGGGCTGGCAGTTCGCTTCCTGTCGCACTTTGCACGGCGGGTGGCCGTGTCCTTTGAGGCTTCGCTCGGCTATTTTGCAGCGGGCAAGGCGGAGGTGACTGGCTATCCGGTCCGTGGCGCACTGTACGGCGGCGACAAGGAAGCCGCCAAGCGACGGCTCGGCCTGGCTGCCCAGCCGAAGGTGGTGTTGGTGTTCGGCGGAAGCCGAGGTGCGCACAGCATCAACGTGGCGGTGAGCGCCGCCCTGGAACGGCTGCTGGAATTGGCGCAGGTCATTCACATCGCTGGCCAGGAGGACCTGGCGGAGATGCAGCTGGCTGGCGATAGGCTATCGGTACAGCACCGCCGGCGCTATCGGACGCACGCATACTTGCATGCGGAAATGGTCGATGCGTTACAAGCGGCGGATCTGGCGGTAGCCCGGGCAGGGGCCGCCACGATGGGCGAGTTCGCCGCAGTCGGACTCCCCAGTGTCTTGGTGCCCTATCCCTACGCTGGGCAGCACCAGGAGGCCAATGCCGATTTCATGGAGAGCCATGGCGCTGCGGTGAAGGTGCTGGATGCCAAGCTGGCTGAAGGTGCGTTGGGCGAGGCCGTGACCAGACTGCTGTCCGATGAGCCGAGGCTGCGCTCCATGGCTGAGAATGCTGCCAGGCTGGCAAGGCCGGACGCGGCGCGGGCGATTGCGCAACAGCTGGCGCTGCTGTCAGGAGGTTAGACGATGACCGATGGATTGGTCCTGCCGATTACATATGATCAGTTGATGCTCCTGCTGATGGGCCTGTTCATGTTTGTCGGCGCCACACGGGGCTGGCGCCAGGAGTTCTACACCTCAGTCGTGCTGCTGGCCCTGACTGCCGTCCTGGTCCGGCCGGAGCTGGCGGAGAAGGTCGCTGAATATGTCAACAGTCTGATCCGCATGATTCTGGCCTTTGTCCGGGGCTTTCCCAGCCTGGACTTTGCCACCTTGGAACAACTCTACGGTGGCATTAGGCTTCCCTTTGACAGCAACAACCCCTATCCGCTGCTGATCGGGGTGCTGGTGCTGTTTGTGCTCTTGTCCTACAACGTACGGGTCAAGACCGAGGGACTGACTGCCATGAGCCGCGTCCTGGGTGGAGTGCTGGGGCTGTTCAACGCCTTCCTGGTGATCTCACTCTTCAGAGAGTACGTCCTGCGCCACTTCCAAAAGGCAGAACCTGCCTTCTCGGCGGCGGGTGAGGCAGCTCCGCGGGTCTCCGTGGCACTGGAGAGCGTGCCGCCCGGAGGGCTGATGGCAGGCGAGAGGTGGGACCTCGCCATTGCGCTCCTGGGCTTGATAGTGGCTGTGGTCTTTCTCAGCATACTCACACACAAGCCGATTGGAAAGAAGTAGCTTGGAAGAAATCGCTTTGCTGGACAGAAAACGAACCAAGCGCGTGCACCTAGTTGGGATTGGCGGCATTGGCCTCAGCGCCATTGCCCGCGTGCTGCACGAAGATGGTTACACAGTTTCTGGCTCCGATGCCAGGCGCACGCCGCTCACTGAAGAGCTGGCGGCCCTCGGCATGGTGGTGCACCACGGCCACGCACCGACGCACATAGAGGGCGCCGATCTTGTGGTGGCGTCATCGGCGGTGCTGGAGGACAACCCGGAGCTGGTGGCGGCCAGGAAGGGGGGCATAGCGGTCGTCAAACGTGCCCCACTGCTGGGCGAGATGATGGTGGGCAAATACGGTATCGCTGTGGCTGGCACGCACGGCAAAACCACGACCTCGGCGCTGATCTCGTTTGTGCTGATGGAGCTTGGCCAGGATCCGACTTTCTTGGTGGGCGGCATCCTGCAGGACATGGACACCAACGCTCGGCGCGGTGAGGGACCGCACTTTGTGGTTGAGGCTGACGAGTACGATCATACTTTCCTGGGGTTGCGTCCCCAGCTGGCAGTGGTGACGGCCATCGAAATGGATCATCCCGACTGCTTTGCCGACATTGACGACATGACGCTGGCCTTTGAGCGTTTCGTTCGACTGCTGCCGGACGGTGGCACGCTTGTCGCCTGCGCCGATCATCGGCGGGTGGTCGAGCTGCTGCAGCGGGTGGGGGAGGACAGGGCGATCGACATCGTGATCTATGGTCTGCAGGTCGAAGGCGCAGGCCTGGCATCATCTCGTGTTGCTCAAATTTGGACCGCTCGGGACGTGCGCGCCAATTCCAGAGGCGGCAGCAGCTTTGCCGTGGTTCGCGACGGGCAGACAGTGGGAGACTGCAGCCTGTCACTGCCTGGCCTGCACAACGTCTCCAACACCCTGGCTGTGCTGGCAGTGAGCCAGCGCCTGGGCCTGGACTTGGAGCGAGTCCTGGAAGTGGTGCCGCGCTTCAGTGGCGTGCGGCGCCGCTTTGAAGTGAAAGGCGAGGTCGGCGGCATCACGGTGATTGACGACTATGCGCACCACCCCACCGAGATCCGGGCTACGCTGGCAGCGGCACGCCAGCGCTATGGACGGCGCCCACTGTGGGTGTTCTTCCAGCCGCATACCTACAGCCGCACCAAGGCCCTGCTGGATGAGTTTGCGGCCAGCTTTGGGAACGCAGATCACGTGCTGGTGTCGGAGATCTACGCCGCGCGCGAGAAAGACAACCTGGGCATTTCGGCCCACGATCTGGTGGGGCGCATGGATCATCCCGACGTGCGCCACGTGGCGACACTGGAGGAGGCGTCGGGCATGCTGCAGGCTGCGCTTCGACCAGGTGACGTGCTGCTGACACTGGGTGCCGGGGACGGATATCTGGTTGCCGAAAGAGTCCTGCGGGCGCTGGCCCCGGGCACTCAGGCGGTGAAGGCTCGCGGGGAGAATGAGATCGTTGCTTCAGAGGCGGTGTTGAAGAATGGGCGTTGAGGAGCTAGACGCGGCCCTTGGGGACAGGGCACTGGTCGACGAGCCGCTGTCCAAGCACACGACTTTCCAGATCGGCGGACCGGCGGATCTGTTCGTAGTGGCCCAGACGCTGGGCGAGCTGCGGGAGGTCGTGGGTCTGGCCTGGAAACACCGGGTGCCCTACCTGATCCTGGGCCGCGGGGCGAACCTGCTGGTGGCGGACAAGGGCCTTCGTGGACTGGTCATTCACAACCAGTGTGGCGCTTTCGCCTTCTCCGAGGGCGAAGACCGTGGCGCGTGGTGGGTTACCAGCGAGTCCGGAGCGGATTTGCGTGCGGTTGCCCATCAGGCCGTCGACCGCGGGCTGGCGGGCCTGGAGTGGGCGGTGGACGTGCCGGGCACTGTGGGCGGTGCGGTCGTGGGCAACGCAGGTGCCTATGGCGGATATGTGGCCGACAACCTGCACGGCGTGGCTGTCTTGTGGCCAGAAGGGGGCGAGTCCTGGTGGCCAACCAGCGAGCTTGGGCTGGAGTACCGCAGCAGTATTCTCAAGCAGAAGGAGAAGAAAGCCGGCTTCTCGCCAGTGATCCTCTCGGCCACCTTTGCGCTGCGCAGCGAGGATCCGGCACTGGTGCGTGAGAGAGCCGTGAACTACAGCCAGCGCCGGGCAGAGGCGCAGCCGGAGGGGCCAAGTGCTGGCAGCACGTTCAAGCGCACAGACCAGTATCCAGCTGCGTTCTTGATTGAGAATGCCGGGCTCAAGGGCAAGCGCATCGGCGGAGCGATCGTCTCTCCCAAGCATGCCAATTTCATCCTCAATGAAGGCTCAGCCACGGCTCAGGATGTGATGGAGCTCATCGACCTGATACGCGAAACGGTGCTTGAAAAGTTCCAGGCTGCGCTTGAGCTGGAGATCGAGCTGGTCGGAGAGTGGTAGCGGCGTGGAAAGGAAACGCGTGGAGCCCATGAAGAAGATACGCGTTGGGGTCGTATTCGGAGGGCGCTCCGGTGAACACGACGTCTCACTGATGTCGGCACAGTCGGTGATGCGCTATCTCGATAAGGACAAGTACGAGGTCATCCCGCTGGGCGTCACCAGGGAAGGCAGGTGGCTGGCCACAGGTGACCCGATGAAGGAGCTGCAGAGCAGGGCTGAGGAAGCCAGCCCGAAACTGAGAGAACCCGAATCCGCAGCGCGCGATCTGGTGCCGCACAGGCGCGAGCTGGTGCCAGGCGTGGAAAAGACGGGCATCCCACACGTGGACGTTGTGTTCCCAGTGCTGCACGGTCCCTACGGGGAAGATGGGACGGTGCAGGGCCTGCTTGAGCTGGCAGACATACCCTATGTCGGAGCGGGCGTGCTCGGCTCGGCGCTGGCCATGGACAAGGCGACCATGAAGGCCGTCTTTCGCGCCGAAGGCTTGCCGATTGCCGACTATGTGCTGGTGATGCGCTGGGATTGGGAGGAAAACCCCACCGAGGTCGTACAGCGGGTCGAGGCGCGAATTGGCTATCCATGTTTCGTCAAGCCGGCCAATCTGGGTTCCAGTGTGGGCATATCCAAGGTGCATGAGGCGAAAGAGCTGCCCGCCGCGCTCGATCTGGCCGCGCGCTATGATCGCAAGATGTTGGTGGAGCAAGCGATCAACGCTCGTGAGATCGAGTGCAGTGTCCTGGGAAACGACCATCCGATTGCCTCCCTGCCTGGCGAAGTCGTGCCCAGACGCGAGTTTTACGACTATGTGGCCAAGTACGTTGACGAGGAGACCGAGCTGATCATCCCTGCCGACCTCTCGCCACAGAAGGCGTCAGAGGTGCAGGAGCTGGCGGTGCGTGCTTTCATCGCCCTGGACCTGGCCGGTATGGCGCGGGCGGACTTTTTTCTGGACCGCGATACGGGGACGGTCTATGTCAATGAACTGAATAGCATCCCTGGGTTCACGCAGGTCAGCATGTATCCCAAGCTGTGGGCGGCCAGCGGCATCCCCTACCCAGAGCTACTGGACCGGCTGATACAACTGGCCCTGGAACGTCACAGCGACAGGAGCCGCATCTCCGTTTCGCATGAGGCTGATGAGGATTAAAAGAGGACGCAGGAGCAAGAGAACAAAGCGCGGAGCGACGCGGCGCACCAAGCGCACCTTCCACATTTCGCTGCCGGTGTCGATCCGGCTGAACCGTTCCCGTGGGTCTGACCGGGGCCGTTCGAAGCGTGGCGCTGCGTCCGGACTGCTGTCTCGGACGAGGAACCTTACCTGGAGTCGGCTGTTGTCGTTGTCGATCGCGGCGGCGATGGTAGCGCTGCTGGTGTGGTTCTTCGCCGACCTGCGCTTTTATGTGTACGAGGCAGAAGTGCAGGGGCTGGTACTGGTGGATGCCAATGAACTGTACACCGCCAGCAATCTGGACGGGCTGAGCATCTTCTTCGTTGATCGGGGGCAGGTTGCAGAGCGCATCTCCGAGGAGGTGCTAGGCGTGGTTGCGGCGCAGGTGGACAGCCAGTTGCCAGGCCGTGTGCGCATCCAGGTTCGTGAGCGAGAGCCGCGCCTCGTCTGGCGCACCGGGAACACGGCTTTCCTGGTAGACGGGGGAGGCACCGTGCTCAAGGCCGACGATGGCTCACATGAGGGACTTGTCGCCATCCGCGACCTGACGGACAGGCCTTTGGAACCTGGCGATGCAGTCGATGCGGTAGCCTTGAGCGCGGCTAACCAACTTCGCCATCTGCTCCCCGAGGCGATCGCGTTTGAGTACAGCAGCGAGAAGGGCATTAGCCTCGTTGATGCACGTGGCTGGCGCATTTACTTTGGCGATGATCAGTCGCTGCCACAGAAGGTAGCCAGTATGCGCGCTGTCCTGCAGAGAATTGTCAGCGAGGGTCGATCGGCAACGGTCATTGATGTGCGTTTTGTGGGCAGCCCGTACTACCAGTGACCGGTGCAGAGTAGCCAGCCATGAGCAACGAGCCATGAGCAGGTCATAATGAGCAGGAACAGTGAGCGCTCAGCGCTCACTACCCACTGCTCGCCACTCGCCGCTCGAGTGGGAGGTGCGCCTTGGAGAAGACAATCGTTTCTATAGACGTGGGCACTACAAAGATCTGTACGCTCATCGGCGAGGTGGACGAGGCGGACAACCTCTGCATCGTAGGCGTGGGCGTCGCACCTTCCCACGGCCTGAACAAGGGAGTTGTGGTTGGCGTTGAAGAGGCCTACCTGTCCATCGCCGATTCAATCGAGAGAGCGGAGCGGGTTTCCGGGTACCAGATCGAGTCGGCCTACGTGGGGCTGGCCGGCAAGCACATCTCCTCGCTGAACAGCCGCGGCGTGGTGGCCGTGGGGCGCGGCGAGCGCCGGGTGACCGTGGACGACGAGGCGAGGGCTTTGGAGGCAGCGCAGGCCATCGCAGTTCCGCACAATCGCGAGATCGTGCACGTTATTCCGCGCAGCTACACCCTGGATGGTGTCAGTGGCGTGCGCGACCCGGTTGGCATGGTCGGTTTCCGGCTGGAGGTGGAGGCGCATATCGTCACCGGCGCGGAGGCGGCGATGCGCAATCTCGCTCAGTGCATCGAAAAGACCGGGGTACAGGTCAACGATCTGATCCTGCAACCGCTGGCTTCCGCCGAATCGGTCCTCACACCCGAGGAGCGGCACACTTGAGTGGTGCTGGTGGATGCCGGAGGAGGCACAACCGACTTGGCCATGTTCGTGGAGGGCAGCATCTGGCACAGCGTGGTGCTGCCGGTCGGGGGCAACAACCTGACCAACGATCTCTCCGTCGGCCTGCGTACGTCATTCGCCGTCGCTGAAGACCTCAAGATCAAGTACGGGCATGTCCTGCCAGAGCTGGTGGATCCAGAAGAGTTCGTTGAGGTCCCGGCCTTTGGAGGGGGCAAGCCCCAGTCTGTCTCGCGGCGGCAGATGGTGCTGATCCTGGAGGCACGGGCGGAAGAGATGTATGCGATGATCATGAACGAGATCAAACGTTCTGGCTATGAGGGCTTGCTGCCCGCCGGTCTGGTTCTCACCGGTGGGACCGCGGATCTGCGGGGCTTTGCCGAGTTGGGAAGGGAGATGCTGCAGCTGCCCGTGCGAGTTGGGCGGTTGCGCAACGTCAGTGGCCTGGCAGATGCGGTGAGCAGCCCGGCCTACGCTACCGCCGTGGGGTTGTTGCAGTGGGGACTGCGCTATGGTCCATCCGACAGGAGAGAGGGGACAGAGAAGAGCCGCTGGGAAGAACTGTATCAACGTTTCGTAGAGGTCTTGAGAGCATTCTTGCCTCGTTGAAAGAAGAAAGGAGCAGAGATGAGCAC
>JBFEPU010000078.1:0-10649 GCA_041549915.1 Anaerolineae bacterium
GACGAGGTGAAGGAGCACGTGCTCAACGTGCCGGCCGGCATCCTGGAGCGCTTCGGTGCCGTGAGCCATGAGGCAGCAATCGCCATGGCCAAGGGAGTGGGGGAGCTATTGCAGGTCGACTTGGCGTTGGCGATCACCGGCGTCGCCGGCCCTACCGGGGGCACAGTGGACAAGCCAGTGGGGCTGGTCTACATCGCTCTGTCCTCCGCGCAGGGAACAGAGTGCAAGGAATTCCTGTGGTCAGGCGACCGATCGGAGAATCGGCAACGGTCAGCGACAGCAGCCTTGGAGCTCCTGCAACAGCACCTTGGCGCAGTGGACGGCGGCAGTGCACCGCGATTGCCTGAACGTGGCCATGGCAGGGACGTCCCGGGCACGCTGGTGGCCGTGGAGGCCCGCTTTGAGGAAGATGGCCGGTTGACACCCGTGGCCTTCAAGTGGCAAGGTCAATGGACGCGGGTGGCCTCTGTTGGCCGTACGTGGAGCACCGATGACGGGGGAAATGTGACTCACCGCTACATGCTCGGCACTCCGGGAGAAGCTGTGTTCGAACTGGCGCTTGAGCGGGCCACCCTCCGCTGGCGCGTTGTGAAGGGCAGCAGACCAACTTTGGCTTAGTTTCCAGCGCGGGATGGTCTTGCGCAAACGCCACCCCAGTGGGTGCCATAAGTCCCACCCATGGACAGTCCCCCTCGGAGCTGCCACCATCGAGGCTACAGCTCACAGCCAGAGCGCTGCCGCGCCGCCTCAAACAGCAGGACACTGGCAGCAACTGCGGCATTGAGCGACTCGACGCCGTTCCACATGGGAATCGTGACGGCGTCGGTGGCTAGCTTCTCGGCCTGCAAACTGGCCCCTTTCGCTTCGCCACCGATGCACAAAGCGGTCGGTTGTCGCCAGTCAAAGTCCCAGTAGGGGCTGCCCTCGCCTGGCTTGGCCAGAAGCACGCGCAATCCCTGCAACGCATCCCGAACCATCGGCCACGGTTGGTCCACGCAGAGGTTCAGACGGAAGTGCGCACCCATCCCGGCGCGCACCACTTTGGGGCTGTACACATCCACCGTGCCCGGGACTGTGATGACCAACTCGATGCCAGCGGCAAGCGCAGAGCGCAGGATCGTCCCCATGTTTCCATGGTCCCGCAGGCGGTCGATAACCAGAACCCAAGTCAAGGGCCTTGGAATCGAGCATTCGGACATGGGCAGCACCGCCAGGACACCTTGCGGCGTGACGGTATCCGACATCACTGACATCACCGCGTCACTCACCGCCCGCGCCTGCGCACCCCACTGTTCTACCTGCGCGAGCAACAGTCGAACGCGGGGCAGTTCGGCCAGCGCTGGGGTATGAAAGAGAAAAGCGGGCTGAATGCCCGCCTCTATTGCCTCCTCTATGGTGCGCAAACCCTCAGCGATGAAAACCCGATCTCGATACCGACTGCGCCGCCGATGTAGGGAGCGAACGTATTTCACGCTTTCATTGGAGCTGCTAGTGATCACGTTCGAGTCATGCGGCAACTCGGCCTGAGACCCCCTTCCTGATATGGCAAGGGCTCGGCCCTCACGCAGCCACAGACTCCTTCGCAATGTCTGCCAGACGTGCGAACGCTGCGCCGTCTTGAACAGCCAGGTCGGCCAGTACCTTGCGATCGATGTCCACGCCAGCCTTCCTGAGGCCAGCGATCAGTTGACTGTAGCTTATGTCACAAAGACGAGCAGCTGCGTTGATGCGCACAATCCAGAGACGTCGGAAATCGCGTTTGCGATTGCGACGATCACGGTAGGCGTAGGCCAGTGACTTCATACGAGCCTCATTGGCCCGCCGGTACAGCAAGTGCTTGCTTCCCCTCTGACCTTTTGTGGACTTGAGCACCTTCTTGTGCCGCTTGTGGGCCGGCACTCCCCTTTTCACTCTAGGCAATACCAAAACCCCCTTCCAGAATGCGCTGGATTCCCTATTTCAGGTACGGCGCCAGTCGCTTGATGCGAACCTGCTCGCCCCTTGTCTCTACTTCGAACGTGCGATCAAAGGCACGCTTCACACGCTTCGCCTTCCTTCGGCGAAGGTGGCTGCGACGTGCTTTCAGTCGCAGGAGTTTGCCCTTTGCCGTCACCTTGAATCGTTTGGCTGTGGCCTTGTGAGTCTTGATCTTGGGCACTGATTCTTTCTCCTACTCTATTCCTTGGACTGTTCCCCGGCCTGTGCCTTGTCCGTGGTGTTAGCCTCTTCGCTCATGGAGGCCTGTGTGCTTTCTCGCTGGCGGTCCGCAGGCTTGGGTGCCAGAAGCATAAACACGCTGCGCGCTCCCTCGTCAATCGTTGGCACCTGCTCAACTGTAGCAGCGTCCTCAAGTCCCCCACTCACGCGTTTCAGCAGATCGCGGCCGATCTCCGGGTAGCTCCGCTCGCGCCCACGAAATCGCACGCGTAACCGTACCTTGGCTCCGTCAGCGAGAAATCGGCGAATCTGTCTAGTCTTGTAAGCGATGTCGTGCTCACCAATCTTGGGCCGCATGCGGATCTCTTTGATCTCCACCGTCCGCTGACTCTTGCGCGCTTCTTTTTCCTTCTTTGCCCGCTCATAGATGTACTTGCCGTAGTTCAACAGACGGCACACTGGCGGTTTGGCCGCAGGAGCGACCTCAACCAGATCCAGGTCCTGTTCGCGGGCAATCTGCAAGGCCTGCGCGATGGGAAGGATTCCCAACTGCTCGCCGGCTTCATCAATCAGCCGCACCTCTCTGGCGTTAATAGCCTCGTTGACACGGTGTTCTCTGCTACTTATCTCAGCTCCACCTCATATCTCGTGATCTGGGGGCACTGACCCCAGGATGGGGTACTTCACAGAAGCTCACCCATACGGAGGGGAATCTTATCATATTTGTCGTTGCTAGTCAAGTTGTGCGCGTTCCAGCGCTCCGAACTGCAGCCATCGAAGCTCGGGCAGTTTCAGGAAGAGATGGCTATATGACGTGCCCCGCTAGGGTTTGTCCCTGTGCAGTGGTCGTGATAGAATCTCCCGTAGCACCACTCCCTCGCACGTGTCCAGAAAGGCTGGGAACCATGAAGCAATTCTATCTACCCACCAAGATCATCACTGGCCTGGGCTGTCTCTCACAGCTGCCAGGCATCGTCCGGGCGCTCGGCGAACAAGCGCTCTTGGTCTGCGGTCGCCACTCCCTCAGGCGCTCTGGTGTTCTGGAGAGGGCCCTGCGCGACCTGAAGCAGGCCGGCGTGCATGCCACGGTGTACGACGCTGTGCAAGGCGAGCCCACCCTGGATGTGGTACAGGCAGCGCTTGACCAAGCCCGGCAGGCACAGGTGGAGGTCGTGATTGGCATCGGCGGGGGCAGTGCGATGGATGTCGGAAAGGCGACAGCCGTGCTGTGCAACAAAGAAGGCACGGTGCAGGAGTATCACGGCGGCCGCTCCATCAGCGAACCGGGGTTGGCGTGTGTTTGCGTTCCTACCACCGCAGGCACTGGCTCAGAGGTCACCAATAACGCTGTGTTGACCGACGCGGACCGCGGCGTAAAGAAGAGCATCCGCGGTGTGCAGGTATTCCCCAGAGTGGCCATTGTGGACCCCGAATTGACGTTATCTTTGCCACCCAAAACCACAGCCAGCAGTGGCGCCGACGCACTGTGCCAGGCCATCGAAGCGTTTATGGCAATCGGCGCGCAACCAGCGACGGATGCTTTGTCCGCTCAAGCGATCAGAAGGATCGGTCGCAGCCTGCTGCGCGCGTACGAAGAAGGCTCAGACGTGAGCGCTCGTACTGACATGCTCTACGGCAGCCTCTTCGCCGGCATGTCCATGACCAATACGCGCCTGGGCGGCGCGCATGCGCTCGCTCATCCCCTGGGATTCCACTACCATATCCCTCACGGGGTCGTTTGCGGTCTGCTATTGCCCTACGTAATGGAGCACAGCCTGGAGTATGCGTCCGAGAAATATGCTGAAGTGGCGCAGCTCCTGGGCGCAGACACACAGGGGATGAGCCCAAAGGAAGCGGCACAGCAAGCGGTGGCTGCCGTACGTGCGCTTATCGGCAGGATAGGGATCCCCGACGGTTTGCGAGCCTTCGGCCTGCAGACAGAGCATTTCCCGGCCATCATCGCTGAATCGCTGCCGTCGTCTAATGTCAGGAACAATGCCATGCCGCTGGAAGCGGACGACCTGCAGGCTATCCTGGAACATGCACTGTAGCGAAGGAATAAGGAGGTTGGCCACATGGAGAGGGTCAGGGAGTCAGAGAAAGAGTATCGAGGGGGCGACAGCGGGGTCAAGTACCTATTCCGCGGTCCCAAGATTGACTGGGGAGTGATTCTGCTCAAGCCTGGGCAGTGCCTCGGAGCGCATTACCACCACGAAGTGGAGGAAACCTTCTACCTCCTCGACGGTCAAGCCACCTTCTACGTGGACGATGCCAAGCACGAGCTTGTCGCTGGCGATGCCATCCGGCTGCAGGCACCAGAATGTCATGATGTTTTCAACGAGGGTGACGAACCGCTTAAGATGGTTTTCATGAAGTGCCCCTACCTTCCGAAAGACAAGGTAAGCGTATAGGCTGCTCAGAGGAGGGGACAGGGAGGGACCATGAGCAGAGCAAAGGGCAATCTTGCCATTGGACAGTCGGGTGGGCCGACGGTGGCGATCAACAGCAGCCTGTGTGGCGTGATACAGGAGGCCCTCTCTCATGACGAGATTGGCGAGATCTATGGCATGTTTCGCGGCATCCGGGGGTTGCTGAATGACCAGTTTGTTGACCTGCGACGGCAATCTCCAGATGTGATCAACGGCCTGCGACGCACCCCCAGCGCGGCACTGGGCACAGGGCGCTACAAAGTAACGCCCAAGGACTATGAACGCATCTTGGACGTGCTCAAGGCGCGGAACATCCGCTATGTCCACTATATCGGGGGCAACGACTCGGCGGATACCAGTCTGAAATTGCACAAGCTTGCAGCCGATGCGGGCTACGAGCTGCACGTGATTGCAGTCCCCAAGACAGTGGACAATGACTTGTACGGCACCGATCATTGCCCTGGCTATCCGAGTGCAGCTCGTTTCGTGGCCGCAGCACTGCGCGACACTGGGCGAGACACCGAAGCGATGGGTCCAGCCAGCCCGGTGAAAATCTTGGAGATTATGGGGCGCAACGCCGGCTGGTTGACAGCAGCAGCGGCTCTGGCCCGTGAAGAAGAAGGCGATCCCCCGCACCTCGTCTACGTCCCTGAGCGGCCAGTCAGCGTCGAGCGGCTTGTCGACGATGTGCAGGGCTGTTACAGGGAACACGAACACGTCGTCATCGCCATGAGCGAAGGGGCACAGGAGGCTCCAGGCAAGACTTTGGGTGAGGAGTATGCACCGAAAGAAGTGGACGTGTTCGGGCACCGCATGAAAGGTGGTGTGAGCGACTATGTCGCCGCACTGCTCAGGGGCCGGTTGGGCCTCAAGGTGCGCCTCGACCGACCGAACTATTTGCAGCGCTGCTTCATGTTATGTGCATCACCCGTTGACCTGGAGGAGGCCTACCGCATCGGGCGTAAGGCAGTGCAAGAAGGACTGTCGGGACGCATCGAGGGCATGGTCACACTGACTCGCGACCCTGGCCCAGAGTATCACTGTTCAGCAGGCATCGCCAGCCTGGAAGGCATCGCCAACCGAGAGAAGAAGCTTCCCAATGGCTTTATGAACGAGGAAGGCAACTGGCCCACCAGTGCCTTCTTGGCCTACGCCAGGCCACTGCTTGGAGAGCCGTGGCCACCCTCTCCTTACGTGCGGTTGACCAAGCTTTTCGTGTGACCTGCGGATAGGTCGCCAGCGCACGTTAGAGCACAAAGCTGGAGCCCACTCACTGAGTGAGCTCCAGCTTTGTAGCAATGGCTTCCGTCGCACCGCGCAACGCCGTCGGAATTGAACGTGCGGCTCAGATAACCCCCAGCCCCTTGCCCACCTTGGCAAAGGCCTCCAGACCCTGATCCAGGTCTTTCTTGCTGTGCGAAGCGGAGATCATGACACGGATGCGCGCCAGCCCCCTTGGCACCGTGGGGAAGCCAATCGCCATTCCAAACACGCCCTCATCAAATAGCTTGCGAGAGAACTCCTTGGCCAGAGGCGCCTCGCCCAGCATCACCGGGGTGATGGGGGTTACGCTGTTGCCTGTGTCAAAGCCGAGGCTCTTCATTTCGGCCTTGAAATACTCCGTGTTCTCCCACAGACGATCCACCAATTCCGTTGAGGCCTCCAGAATGTCCACCGCTGCAAGGCACGCGGCCGTGTCCGCGGCAGTCACTGCGCTGGAGAAGAGGAAAGGCCGCGCCTTTTGTCGCAGGTAATCCACGATCTTCTTCTTTCCAGCGATGACGCCTCCCACGACGCCCAAAGCCTTGGACAACGTACCGATCTCCACATCGAATTTGCCATGCAACCCAAAGTGATCCACAATGCCTCGGCCGCCCGTGCCCAGCACACCCTCTCCGTGGGCGTCGTCCACCATGGTCATCACACCGTAGCGTTCCGCGACTTGGTAGAGCTTGTCCAGCGGCGCAACGTCACCATCCATGCTGAAGACGCCATCGGTAACCAGAAGACCGCGCCGGTAGTTGGGCAGGTTCTCCTTGATCACCCGCTCAGCGTCCGCAGCATCGCAGTGCTCGTAGACAACGATCTTGGATCTGGCGAGTCGACAGCCATCAATGATGGATGCGTGGTTGAGCCGGTCAGAGAATATGACATCCTCCCTGCCAACCAGCGGTGCAATGGCCGCCTGGTTCGCACAAAAGCCGGACTGTACATAGAGCGCATCTTCGACGCCCTTCCATGCCGCCAGTCTTTTCTCCAATTCCAGGTGCAGGCTGAGTGTGCCAGCAATGGTGCGCACGGCCGCAGGCCCGACGCCAAACTTGTCAA
The DNA here is from genome assembly GCA_041549915.1 of Anaerolineae bacterium. Lineage (GTDB taxonomy): Bacteria > Chloroflexota > Anaerolineae > UBA2200 > UBA2200 > JBFEPU01. Next base: position 6,915 of record JBFEPU010000078.1, read on the forward strand.
TGGCCTCCTTGGCCGCCTCGTTCATCCTTGGATGGTTAGCCAATCCCAGGTAGTTGTTCGAACAGAAGTTGAGCACACGTCTGCCATCCACAACGAGCCAGGCACCCTGTCCACTGTCGATGGTGCGCAGGTTGATAAACAGCCCCTGCTCCTTCAGATTGTTTAAGTCCTCATCAATGAAAGCCAAAGTGTCGTCCGCCATTCTTTCCTCCTAGATCGATATCTTTCCAGGCATCGGGGTCTCCCAGCTTAGCACCCCGGGTCCAGGGAAACTATAGCTTCCCTTCAGCGTGTTTCCTGCCCAGCTTCTCCACCATATCCGCCACCATCGCTTCGAGGTCATAGTCCGGTTCCCAACCCCAGTCCTCCCTTGCCGCGCTGTCATCCAAGGTCCGCGGCCAGGAGTCCGCAATCTGCTGCCGGAAGTCAGGGTCATACGCGCACGCCAGTTCGGGAATGTGCTTCTGGATCTCAGCCACCAGTTCGGTGGGAGAAAAGCTAAAGGCCGCCACGTTGTAGTCGGCGTGGCGCTTCAATTGCGAGAGGTCAGCCTCCATGAGATCGATCGCCGCTTTGATGCAGTCGGGCATGTACATCATGGGCAACACAGTGTCTTCGCGCAGGAAGCAACTGTAGCGCTTGTGCTTGATCGCTTCGTAGAAGATCTCTACCGCATAGTCCGTGGTGCCACCACCGGGGGGCGTCTCGTTGCTGATGATGCCCGGGTAGCGAACGCCACGCACATCCAGGCCGAAGCGTTGAAAGTAATAGTCGCACAGAAGCTCGCCAGCGACTTTGGTCACTCCGTACATCGTCTTTGGGCGAAGGACCGTCTCCTGTGGTGTGTTGTCCCGCGGCGTTTCGGGGCCGAAAGCGGCGATTGAGCTGGGGCAGAAGACGCGGGACAGCTTGCGTTCCCGCGCTATCTCGAGGATGTTGTAGAGCCCATTGATGTTGACGTCCCAAGCCAGGTGGGGTTTCTGCTCACCGACAGCAGATAGGATGGCAGCCAGATGGTAGACTGTGTCAATCTCGTATCTCTCCACCGCAGCTTCAACTGTATCGCGGCGAGTCACGTCGATGAACTCGAAAGGACCGGCTTCACGCAGCTTGGGGCTGGGCGTTGTCTTGTGGCCGCAGGCAACGACATTCTCGCTGCCGTACCGTTTGCGGAGCGCTGGCGTCAGTTCGGAGCCAATCTGCCCAACTGCGCCTGTGACGAGGATCCTGGGGGCCTTGCTGCCATGCATGATGATACCTCCATTGGTAGACAGTGCGTCGCGGCTCGCCTCTTTGCCAGCCAACCTTCAGGGAGACCAGGGAAGGCCGAATCGACTTCCGAGGCCTATTATTCTATAGAATGAACTGCATGTCAAACACGGGCGGGTCCAAGCCCGCGGTGCGCCCCAACTATGGCAGGGTGGGAGCTTATCAGCGATGCAACAAAAGGGCGATGGCAATCCCCAATACCGCACCCACGAGCACCTCAAATGGCGTGTGTCCGATCAGCTCCCGCAGGCGCGTCTGAGCAATCGGGCGACCTTGGAACAGCTCTGTCAGAATCTGGTTCAGGATGTTCGCCTGCACGCCAGCTGCCCGTCTGACCCCCGCCGCGTCGTAGAGGACCACAAATGCGATGACCAGTGCGATGGCAAAGGCGGAAGAATCCAGGCCCTCGCTGAAAGCCATAGAAGTGGCAAGTGCCGTGACTGCTGCAGAGTGCGAACTTGGCATGCCACCTGATCTGTAAAGCCAATGCCAGTCCCATCTGCGCTGGGTGATCCAGTACAGCCCAGGTTTAACTACCTGACCCGCCAGCCAGGATACCGCCGCCGCCACAAGAGGGCGGTTCTGGAGCAGGTCTTGCAGAGCCATGCTACTCCTCTGCATGGAATGGGATCATTGTAGGGCCACCGTTGCCGACCTGAACAAGCTGTTGAACCTTCTGCTCCGCTTCGTCGAGCTTTTTTTCGCAGAACTGGGCCAGAGCCATGCCCCGTTCGAACAGGGCCACAGATTGCTCCAGGGGCAGCTCTTCGCTCTCCAGCTGCTGCACCACCTGCTCCAGTTGCTTAAAGGCCTGCTCAAAAGTGAGGTCAGCCATGTCTTCCATTAGCTTTCTCCTTCAATCAACGGTGCCTGTGAAATGACCATCGCTGACGCGGACATCGATGCCGTCCCCCGACGTGACCTGCTCGATGTGCATTATCACCGCACCGGTATCCAGACGAGACACAACAGCGTAACCACGGCCCAGAGTGGCTTCTGGGCTTAGCGCCTGGAGACGCAACTTCGTGCCGGCCAGATTCTCACGGCGCAGCGCAAGGCGGTGCTGCTGCGAGGTCATCACCCGCTGACGACGCTCGTCGAGGCTCTGTCGCCATCGATCCATCAAGATGCGCGGCGAGAATCGGAACAGCAGCAGCCGCGCCTGCTCCGTTTCCGCCTGCTTATCCGCCAGATACTTCTTCATCAGCTGGTGAAGGTCATCTCCATGCTGCCGGATCTGAGCACGCAATGTTTGCTGGTCAGGCACCACCAGCTCGGCAGCGGCCGAGGGTGTGGGCGCACGCACATCGGCGACAAAATCGGCAATCGTATAGTCCGTTTCATGGCCAACCCCGGAGATAACCGGTACTTGGGACGAGACAATCGCTCGGGCCACGCGTTCGTCGTTAAAGGCCCACAACTCCTCCAGAGACCCCCCGCCACGAGCCACAATGATGGCGTCCACGTCGGTATGTGCATTCAGCGCTTTGATTGCTGCAACGATCTGTGGTGGCGCCTCGTCTCCCTGCACCAGCGTCGGAGCGACGATGACCTGCGTCAGTGGATAGCGCCGTCGCAGGACGTTTAGGATGTCGCGCAGCGCCGCGCCGACAGGCGATGTCACCACCCCCAGCTTCCGTGGGAAACCGGGTAGGGGACGCTTGCGTTCCGCTGCGAAAAGCCCCTCCTGCTGCAGCCTTTCCTTGAGCGCCTGGAACTGCAGGAACGACTGTCCTGCGCCCACCAGCTGCATCCGATCAACGTAGAGTTGATAGCGGCCCTGCACTTCATAAACCGAGACGCGTCCGTGCACCAGCACCGCATCCCCATTGGCCGGCAATCGCTCCAAGGAAGCAACAGTGGAGCGCCACAGTACGCAGCTCAACTGCGCCTTGGCATCCTTTAGCGTAAAGTACACATGCCCGGCTGAGGACTGCACGCTGTTCGAGACTTCTCCCTCAACCCACAGATCCTGCATCGTGGCATCGAGTTCGAACAGATCCTTGATATAGTGCGTGACCTGGCTGACGCTCAGAACCTCCATGCCGCAACTATACCGCATTGCTTCAGCAATGCCCAAATCTGAGGGCGGGGACCGTGGAGGCGGGCTTCCGGGGAGCTGTATGTGCCGCAGGGATGTCAGAGTGAGCCCAGGCGACGCAGTAGAAGCGCGTGACGTAGGTCGTACAGTACCGAAGCACGGTCTGCAATTGCATTCCCGGGAGTTGAAAGCAGACGCTGCAAACACCCTGCAGGCTCAGAGCTGCCCAAGGTACGGATGAGTGGCCCTGACCCGCATCTCCGCCGACTTATGTATTTTGCCTTTCCGAGGCGGGGAGTATAATAATACCTTTGTGACCCTCAGGAAAGGAGCGCCTGCGAAATGCCCGAACCTTCAGACAAGCAACTGGCGGCCCTCAATGCACTGAAAGAGATCGACCCCCATCTGTCTCTTGAGTGGGATGA
>JBFEPU010000079.1:0-10611 GCA_041549915.1 Anaerolineae bacterium
AGCATCTTACTATCCCTGCTCTGGACTTTCGGGGCACGCCGCTCGGAATCGACGTACGCAGAGTAGCCGAGACAGGCATCCTGCCGCGCCTGAACACCGGCATCGCGCACAGGGAACCTGGTATCGGCATGGTGGGCGCCGGCACGCTGCGCGCTCCGCAACAGTGTTTCATCGAGGCGTACGAAGCATTCAAGGACACCTACTGCTAGGCGCCTACAGTGAAGGTCGTCATCAACACAAGGAGGATTGGGCATGGACATGGAAATCGAGGCCTTGCTGAGGCCACCGGCACGCACGATGGCGCCGTACCCCGCGAAAGTGATCACCCTGGCCACCGGAAAACGGATGGTCGTGCGCGAGGTGGACAGGAAGGACGTCCCCACGCTGCTCAAAGCGGTGCGGCCAACCCTGAAGATACCGCGCGACTACTACGACATAGTGGGAGCCAGGCTCTTTGCCGAGCTATTGGGTTGGTACCGCTACCGCGTCCGGGACCATTACTGCATCGTTGGGCAAGTAGACGGCTACCTGGTCGGGATTGTCAACGGACGGATGTACACCGGAGAGATTGGCATGAGCTACCACACCCTGGCGATCGAGCGCGGCCTGAGAATCGGCGCCCATCTTTTCGCTGCCAAGATGGAGCACCACCTGGAGCACCTGGCCCAGGAAGAGGTGTGGATCACAGCAGAGAGCCCCATAGGCTTCCGACGCTGGATGATCGAGTACGGTCTAGAGCTCAAAGAGGGACTGCAACACGAGTTGGGTGGCGCAGGGTTCTACTCTTTGACCAAGGATATCTGGAACAGAGCCAAGCCGCGGTTGTGCGTGGGTGACAGGCCTGTGCCCAAGGAGCTCATGGCCAAGGCGCAAGCCGCGATCAAGATCGCCGATGAGGATACAATCATGGAGCAGATCTTGGGCGCAAAGAGGAGGCAACTGAAATGAGAAAGGTAGCCATCATAGGCGTTGGCATGATACCTTTCGGCAGGCGCGATGAAGACAGCCTGGTGGACATGCTGTCATACGCGGCCTTGAACGCCATGGACGATGCTGGCGTGGGAGAACGCCCCATCGACGCGGTCTATGTGGGCAACATGGGCGCGGGGCTGTTCAACCACCAGTCGGCCGTCGCCAGCGCGTTGGTTGACCGCCTCAACCTGTTTCCTGCAGCAGCTGATACCGTGGAGAATGGTCCCGCCTCCGGCGGTTCGGCCATCAAGAATGGCGTGCTGGCTGTGGCCTCGGGGCACTCTGACCTCGTACTGGTCGCCGGTGGAGAAAAGATGCGAGAGGTGATCGGCCCGCGAGCCACCGACATCGTGGCCACAATGACCCACCCGCAGGCCGAGTACATCTACGGCGCTACCCTGCCTACGATGGCCGGGCTGTTCACGCGCTTGTACATGAAGGAGTGCGGCGTCACATCAGAACACCTGGCGAGGGTTGCGATCAAGAACCACCGCAACGGGCTGCTCAACCCTTATGCGCACATCCACGCACTGATTACCATGGAAGGCATCCTGAAAAGCCCGCACGCGGTTGTGAACAACCCCATCGTGGCCGACCCCATCCGACTCTACGATTGCTGCCCCGTCAGCGATGGCGCGGCCGCCTGCCTGCTGTGCCCCGCGGAGATGGTGGGGGAGTTCGGCAAGCCCGCGATTGTCGTTGCGGGCTTCGGGCAAGCCACGGACACGCACACCCTGCAGGAGAGGGAAGATCCCACCGATCTCAAGGCCGTGAGAATCGCTGCCCAGAAGGCCCTCGAGATGGCCCAACTGAAGCCAAAGGACATCGATGTGGCCGAATTGCACGACGCCTTCACCATCCTGGAGATCGCCGAGAGCGAACACGCCGGCTTTTTCAAAAAGGGCGCAGGAGCCAAGGCCCTTGACGAGGGCCAGACAGAGATCGGCGGCAAGCTGCCTATCAATCCGTCGGGCGGGTTAAAGGCCCGCGGGCATCCCCTCGGCGCCACGGGAGTGGCCCAGGTTGTGGAGCTGGTGTGGCAGCTGCGTGGCGAGGCTGGTGAGCGACAGGTGAAAGGTGCCGAGAAGGGCTTTTCGCTGAACTTTGGCGGCTTTGGCAACAATGTCGTATCCTTTGTCCTGAGGAGGGAGTGATGAGTGAGCTGGTTGCCTGTAAGTGCACCAACTGTGGATTTGTGAACTACCCGAAGCATGACCGTTGCCTCAACTGTCGCGCGCGCGAATTCGAGGAGATCACCCCTTCCGGGGAGGCTACGCTGATCACCTACAGCGAGGTCTGCACTCTGCCGTGGGGCATTGACGAACGCTGCCGCATGTTGGGGATTGTGCAATTCGAGAACAAAGTCAAGGCCATGGGCCGGCTGAGAGTCGACAAGCCCAGACTGGGCATGAGACTGAAGCCCTCTTGGGAGCCAGTTCGAGTGATTGGAGGCGAAGAGGTCCTCGGGCTGACGCTCAGACGAGCGAAGTAAGGGCCACATCTGAGTGGAGGTTCAAGAAGTGAAGCTAGTAGACCTGACGATTCCGTTCGGTATCGCCACGCCGCCGTGGCCGACCTATGAGCCACTGCAGCTCAAGTACTTTAAACGACTGGCGCCCAATGGCGCAAACGGCCAGCTGCTGACCCACTCGAACCATGTCGGCACGCACCTGGACGGTGAGATCCATTTCTACACGCCGGGCAAGGATATCGCGGGTCTCGACCTGAACGGGTTCCTGGTGGGTCCCGGGGCGGTGGTCGACCTTTCAGACGCTGTCGGCGACTATCAGATCTACACCTCGCAGATGGTGGAGGAGCGGGTCGATGTGCGTGAAGGCGACATCTTGATCATACACACCGGCTACCACCATTTTGGCTGGGACATGCCCACGGCCAACGAGATCCGCTACATGGTCCAGCACCCAGGGCCCGACCGCGAGTTCGCCCTGTGGTGCAGGGAGAAGCAGATCCGCTGGATCGGCGTAGACTGTGGCAGCGCTGACCACCCCATGAACACTATTGTCCGCAACTGGATGCCGCGTCAGGCCGAGGAGGCCGACAAGGTGTTCCGCGAAATGTACGGCCAGCCGCTGGCGGAGCGCTTCACGCCGGACAAGTACCAGATGATGCATATCGAACTGTTCCCCTACGGCATCATCCATGCCGAGTGCGTGGGCGGTGAGCTCGACTTGCTGCTGAACCAGCGGGCCACCATCGGCTTCTTCCCGTGGCGCTTTGTCGATGGCGAGTCATCCATCGGCCGGTGTGTGGCTTTCGTGGACGACGATGAGCACGAAGAGCTGATGAGGCGCAAGGCTAGACTGCCCAAGACCCGCTTCGGGGATGCTTACGATCGCCAGCATGTCGAGCGCATCGACAAGCTAACGAAGCGGCTGTAGGATGCGCAGTGAGCAGTGAACCGGTAGTGGCGACTGCGATTGCTTGACTGTAGCGCACAGATCGCCACTACAACCCATGTCACTGGCCATCCATCGGCAAACATGGTGAAGCAGACCATTCTCTACTTACATGGATTCGCCTCTTCGGCACAATCGACCAAAGCCCGATTCTTCGCGGAAAAGCTCGAGGCCTGGCCAGATGTCATCTACCGAGCCGTAGATCTCAACCCTACTCCGGCAGATTTCGAGTACATTACGACCACAGGCCAGATCGACCGCCTGAGGCAATACGTGCTGGATCACGAGCTCGGCGATTTCCAGATCATCGGCAGCTCCTACGGGGGCCTGGTCGCCCTGCACTACGCTCATCGATTTGGAGGCGTGCGCAAGATGCTTCTGCTCGCCCCAGGGGTATTGTGGCTCTCGGGAGGTCTTTCGGAAGAGGAGTTGACACAATGGGAGAAAGCCAGGGCCTTGCCGGTCCACCACCCGCGGTTCCAGAACCAAATCGCGGTCCGATACGATCTGCAGTTGGATGGACTGCGCTACCTTGAGCCGGTCCCTCCCGCCGCCCCGGTCCTGATCGTCCACGGCGACGCGGATGAGACAGTACCGCTCGCGGACAGTCGAATGTATGCGGCCCGCTATCCGAACCAGGTCTCGCTCGTTGAGATCCACGCCGATCACGATCTCAACGATTGCTTGGAGCTCATCTGGGAATACGCTCAGTCTTTTCTCTTTCAGAACAAACTAGGAGGTGAACAACGTGCTGGCTAGGCCTGGGCTTCCCACCTTCGACTACATTGTGCCAGCTACACCCAACCAGGTAGTCCAGCTGCTGCAGGAGCACGGGAACGCAGTCAGATTGATGATGGGCGGCACCGACCTTTTTGTGCGCATGCGCCAGGGGGCGATCCGCCCCAAGATACTAGTGGATGTGAAGCACTTGCCGGGCATGCGCGATATTCAGCACGACGAACGAGCCGGCCTTACCGTTGGAGCTGCCGTGACGATGAATGAGGTTGCCAGCCACGCCCCGGTACGGGCGCACTACCCACTGCTAGCCGAGGCAGCCCATTCTGTGGCTTCCTACCAGGTCCGCAATCGTGCCACGATGGGCGGTAATCTGTGCAATGCCTCGCCCTGTGCTGACACAGCGCCGGCTGTGCTCGTGCTGGAGGGAGACCTCGTGCTGTACGGCGCCAGCGGGGAACGAGCAGTGCCCGCTGAAGAGTTCTTCGTTGGTCCCGGCAGCACTGTTATCCAGCCAGACGAGTTCTTGACGGGCATCCGCTTTCCACTGCCGCCGAACGGCAGCCAGGGCAAGTACATGAAGCTGGGACGCAGCAAAGCTGGCGACCTCGCCCTTGTCGGCGTGGCTGTCTTGGGCTTCCCAGACAAGACAGCTGCCTCTGGCTACGGTTTCCGCATTGCGCTGGGCTCGGTCGCGCCAGTGCCCTTGCGCGTGGCGGCGGCAGAAAAGGTGCTCGCACTGAGGCCACCCGATGAGAACGCGTTCGCCCTCGCCGCTGAGAAGGCAATGCAGGCGGCTGCTCCCATTGACGACGTGCGCGCAAGCGCCGCCTATCAGAAAGCTATGGTTCGCACGTTCACCTTGCGTGGGTTGCAGAAGGTATGGGGGCAGCTATGCAACACTTGACCGGCGGTTCCTGGGCCACCGTGCTAGACGACTGCTGGGCGTTGCGAGCGAGGAGGAGGCTATGACCATCCACTCGATCACGGTAACGGTCAATGGCAAGAAGGAATACCTCACAGTTCCGTCGAACATGACCCTACTAGTAATGCTGCGCGACCAGCTTGGGCTCACCGGCACCAAGAACGGCTGCACGGCCGGTGAATGTGGGGCTTGTACCGTTCTGATCGATGACGAGCCCGTCAACTCTTGCATGATGCTGGCCTTGGAGGCCGACGGGCACGAGGTCACCACAGTGGAGGGCCTTGGTTGCGACGATGGTCAGCTGAGCCCTTTGCAGCAGGCCTTTGCCGTGCACAACGCCGTGCAGTGCGGCTTCTGCACGCCAGGAATGTTGATCTCTGCGTACGCTTTGCTGCAGCGCAATCCTCACCCCACCGAGGATGAGATACGGGAAGCTCTTGTCGGCAACTTGTGTCGCTGCACCGGCTATCTGCGCATCGTGAATGCTGTGCAGGACGCCGCGGAGAAAGGAAAGGCCTAACATGACACCCCCCGTATTGGAACCTGTTGGCAAGAGCGTCCAGCGCGTTGATATGTACGATAAGCTGACCGGGACGGCCCAGTTTGCCGATGACCTGCAGTTCGGCCCTGGCCTGTACTACGGGCGGCTGGTTCGCAGCCCTTGTGCGCACGCCTTGGTCAAGCACATCGACAGCACCAAGGCCCTAAGATTGCGTGGGGTCAAAGCCGTGGTCACAGGTCAGGAGCTTCCCGCGCAGATCGGACTGTACCTCAAGGATCGCCCAGTGTTTGCGCGCGATCGTGTGAGATACGTGGGAGATCCTGTCGCTGGCGTCATTGCGGTCAGCGAGGAAATCGCGGAGGATGCTGCACAGCTGGTTGAGGTACAGTACGAAGAGCTACCGGCGGTCTTTGACCCGCTGGAGGCGGCGCAGCCGGACGCACCTCTGCTGCATCCTGATCTGGGCAAATACGAGGTGGCTAGCTTCATCTTCCCACAACCGGGCAGCAACATCTCCGAGCATTTCAAGCTTCGCAAGGGGGACACAGAGAGCGCCTGGTCCAGGTGCGCGGCCATCGTGGAAGGGACGTTCCGCCTGCCTCAGATCCAGCACGTGCCGTTGGAGACACACATTGCAGTAGCCAAGTGGGAGTCGTCGGGGCAGGTCACGCTGTGGACCAGCACGCAATCACCGTTCGCCGAACGCGATCTGATCGCCCAGAGCCTTGGGATCCCACACGGCAACCTACGCGTGGTGGCCCCGTATGTCGGTGGCGGTTTTGGGGGCAAGGCGGGCGTATCAATGGAAGTCTACGCTGTCGTGATGGCAAGGGCAGTCAAAGGCCATCCGGTCAAGTTGCGCATGACGCGCGAGGAGGAGTTTGTCGGCACGACAACACGCCAAAGCCTCGTGGCTCGCACCAAAATCGGCTGCGACGCAGAGGCCAACCTGCTGGCCATGGAGACGCAGTACTATTTCGGTGGGGGAGCCTACAACGACTATGGGGTCAACATCGCCCGCGCCGCTGGGTACTCCTGCACCGGACCCTATGATATCCCTAACGTCAAAGGAGACTCCTACTGCGTCTACACCAATCTGCCCATCGGCAGCGCCATGCGTGGCTTTGGCATGCCAGAGATTCATTGGGGAATCGAACAGATCATGGATCAACTGGCAGAGAAAGTTGGCATGGACCCGGCCGAGTTTCGCCGCCGCAATTGCGTTAGAACCGGCGACACCATTCTGACTGGCATGGAGATGCCGCAGATCGATCTGGTGGCATGCATTGACAAGGTCACCGAGGCGGCAAAGTGGCATAACCGGGAGAAGCCTGCCGCCCCGCACAAGAAGCGAGGCAAGGGCATCGCCATCATGTGGAAGGCCCCAGCCATGCCGCCCAACCCTGGCAGTTCGGCCGTACTGCGCTTCAACGAAGACGCGACCGTGCAGGTGGAAATCGGCGCGCAGGAGCTCGGCCAGGGCGCCTTTACAGTGGCTGCTCAGATTGCCGCCCACGCGTTGGGCGTTCCGTACGAATGGGTGCGTGTGTCGGCGCCGATAGACACCAAGTTCAGCCCCTACGAGTGGCAGACGGTTGCCAGCCGCATCACTTGGTCGATGGGCAATGCCATCAAGGTCGCCGCTGATGACGCCAAGAGACAGATCCTGAATATGGTGGCCGACCACTGGGGCGAGGACGCGGCGAACCTGGATATCAAGAACGGCCGTGTCATCTCGTATCGCTCAGAGCGCGAACTGCCGCTGAAGAACATGGTTGTGTACGGTCTGCCCAATGAGGACTTTGAAGGGTGGAAAGGCGGGCCCGTTGTCGGCCAGGGCAAGTTCATGCCGACCTACGTGACCAACCTGGATCCTGAGACCGGACAGGGCACTCGCGCAGTGGTGCACTACACCGTTGGCGCGCAGGCTGTGGAATTGGAGGTCGATACCGATACCGGACAGGTCGAGATCCTCACTGTCGCCAGTGCCTACGATGTGGGGAAAGCGATCAATCCCGACCTGGTGATGTCACAGATCGAGGGCGGCGCGGTCCACGGAGCCAGTTCCACATTTGAGGCGCTGCGATTCGACGACCAGGGCCAGCCGCTGAACTCCGACTTGGCAGACTACCGAATCATGACCGCTGTCGACGCACCCAGGGAAATCCACGGGGATTTTGTGGAAACGCCTTTGGAGGACGGTCCCTGGGGGGCGCGAGGCGTCGGCGAGCATGTGATGGTTCCAACGGCGCCAGCGATTGCCAACGCGATCCACGACGCACTGGGCATCCGCTTCAATGACCTCCCGTTGTCCGCGGAAAAGATCTTCCTGGCCTTGCGGGGCAAAGAGCAGAAAGAGGAATAGCCTCTCAGCGTTGGCATGGCCGGCATCCGCGCCACGGTGAACGCCAGCGAGGGCGGTCGTTACGCGCTCACTACCAAGCGAGCTCGGTAGCACAGCGTGTCAGCCTGAGAAGCTGCGTGGAGAGGGGCTCATGCCCAGGTCGCGCCGCAGAGATCCCTTGCTCTCAGTACGAGATACTGCCAGGATTGGCTCGCTGGACCCCTGCACGCCATTGCCTGCTGAAATGTTGACACTTACCTGCGGATTGACCTAGAGGCTACAGCGTGCCGCCGGGAGATATTTCGCACAATCCTGCCCACAGGAATCCCGCTAGCCCGTCCGCACCTGAGGTGGCACCGAAGGCCAGTACCTCTTGCACAGCCAGTGCCAACTCCTCATCGGTTCCCCCCGATAGCGCTGCCAAGAGGGCCTGCCACGCGGGGCTGCATTCACCTCGGGCAGCCGCCTGCAGGAATGCCGCGGAGAGGATCGTGGTGCGAGGCACCGCAGTCTCGAGGAGAAGGCCGCAAACAGTGTCGGGGTTGGGGTGAGCCAGCCACGCCCACAGCATGAAGCCGCACAGAAAGTCATCGCCCGCAGGAGTGAGGCCACCCCCAAGTCCTGCCAGTTGAACGGCTCCGCTCTGCAGCAAGACAACATCTCCCTCCCACCCGCGACGAAGTTTGGCAGCAGCTTCCTGCGCCTCCTTGAACACCAGGGAGGAACCCGGGGGAGCGTCGGCTTGTGCCAATCCAGGACTGCAATCCGGCCAAGGGTCTATGAGCATCAACAGCGTGCCTGCGGGAGCGAGTCGCTCGCACAGAGTCTGAATCAGCGAGAGCCGCCCACGACAACTTCCCGAACGCCCACGCAGTCGTTGCCAGTCAGGACACGGCTCCCAGAGCAGAGCGGTTTCAATCGAGATGTCCAACTCTCCAACTCGCAGCCTACCGCCCTCCAGTGCGGCTGGCATTCCAGGCTCGAGTGTGGCTAGGTCGCTGGCGTGTGCCTCCACCACAATGTTTGTCGGCCCATCGCCGATTTCCGGCAGGACCACCGCTGTGATCTGGCCACCTGACGCGACGAGGTGAAAGGAGCGTTCGAACACAGCCCAGACACGCGCGGCAGGCGATCGCTGCTCCAGCCGCTCCACCACCGACCGGCTGATGGAACGAGCCTCGATGCGCACGCTTCTCCCCTCATCTCGGTCAGCGGCGGTGCTACGACTCACTCTGCCGCTTCAACAGGCGGTAGTTGCCCTGCCAAGCTGACGGCTGCCGGGTAAACTTGACGACGCGGATGTCCTTGAAATACGGGGCCAGCATGGCCAGCTCCTGCGGCAGCAACTCCCAGGCATCGTCTATCACCAGCTTGCCAAGTCGATCCGCGTGTACTCTGGTCCATTCCCAGCCGCGCCGGAACCGATCAGCTTTGAGGAAGTAGTTGCGTTTCTCCCAGGCTAGGGTGCTCTCCTCGATCGTCTCGGCGATGCCACGCAGTGCAAGGACCAGCGTCGCCGCCATGTCTTTGACCTCTTCATCGATGTCAGGCTTCAGCATCAGGTGGCGCAGGGTTTCGGCAATCGTGCGCCGCAGTTGACTCCGGCGCTTGCCTGGGCCTGAAGTGTGGATCACTCTGCTCATTCTTCACTCTCGGCTGGTATTCCGTGCACAGGTGGGGAATGTACGTAAGATTGCTGCAGCGTGCAAATGGCGAATCATATCTCAAAATCGGCCCGCTGTTGTCCGCCGTTCAAGGAGGACGCAACAGCGGACAACACCCTCAGCTCGCGCTCCAGCAGATAGTTCAGGACCGTGCGAACGCCAATCAGCGCTCCCAGAAGCACCATGTCGCTCAGTGTGGGGCGCAGCGCCGTCCTGAGGATGTCGGCGGCCACCTGAAACTCCAGACCCATGACCATGCTCTGGCCCAGCTGCAACCGCAGAGACGCTGTTTGCAGGGGTCCCTGTGCAGTGAAGGAGCGCACGTAGCGTAGGATGGCGCGCCCAACGCCCATCATGACTACCACTGCTCCACAGGCTTCGACCACCGGCACAGCGTAGCCAATGACCAACCGGATCGCTTCCTCAAGGTAGTTCACGTCATCACCTGGCCTTCACACTCAATCGCTCAAGACGTGTAGGTCGAAGCACGATCCAATGCCCCCATCGCCACCGAGGGGCATACTCTAGCAGCGTCGTCTCCCGGCGCCGGCGGATCGCCGGGCAGGGCAACACTTCGCCACACCCTAAGGCTCCTTCCCAACGCCGGAAACCCCCTGGGGGGTGGAGACCACTCGCTTGGCTCTAAGCTGCCGGATTGCTTCATCGTCGTAGCCCAGGCTATGCAGGATCTCGACCGTGTGTTGCCCGAGCAAGGGCGGCGGGTCGATCTGTTCCGAACTCTGTGCTGAGCTGCGCAAGGGTGATCCTATTTGGTGCAAGATCCCAGCCGCTGGGTGATCAACGTCCCATACCATGCCCCGAGCCCTGACCACCGGGCGAGAGAGCGCCTCTTGCAGCGTATTGACTGGCTCGCAACACAGGTTCTTGTCCGCGAGGAAATCAACCCACTCTTCCTGGGTGCGCTCTGCAAAGATGCGCTGCAACTCGGCGATGACCGACCCCCGCTGCCCCTCCTCCGGGAATTGCACGGCGATCAAGTCCTCGCGGCCGATCGCCTCACAGAAATCGCCCCACCAGACGGCCTCGAACGC
>JBFEPU010000080.1:0-10370 GCA_041549915.1 Anaerolineae bacterium
CAGCTCACGCCCCACAGTGATGCCATAGTGGTCAAGCATACCCTGGAGGCCATCCTGCACCTCTTTCACCGCTAGACCGCCGCCGTACGGGTCAGGTGCCAGCACGTAGTTGCCAGCAACCGCCACCACAGCGCCACCGCGCATCAGATATTGATCGATGGCAAAGCGCTCTTTGTCGGTCATGTCTTGAGGTGCGACGACGACCATCACGTCCACCGCTGCCGGTACATTGCCGCCGCTCAGGTCCGTCCCGCGCACTTCGTACTCATCGCCCAGCGTGGCAAAAAGCTGCTGCCAGCTCGAGATCGGCTGTTGTGTCCCTCCGAATGGATCCTGGGTCGGTTGCAGACGCGGGACCCAGAACCCCACCACCTTCAGAAAACCAGGGGAAGCTCGTTTGAGCGCAGATTCAATGGTAGTGCGTACCTCCGCCTCGCTCACGTCCCCAGGTGGGTACAAGACTGTCGGTTCATCGCCGACCTGCACCACCATGTGCAGATAGTAACTCTCCTGAGAGAAGAAGGACACCGCGATGGGCTGTATGCGGTAGCGATCGTACAGCTCCTGACGTGTCACGGGGCTGTTGGGGGCATCAGGATCCACAAGTGCATAGATGAACTTGCCGCTCGAATCCTGCTGGATATCCGCTGCAACCTTCTGGATAGTCTGCAGGGCATCGGACAGAGAAGCCGGAAGGGTGTTAGGCGTGGCAAAGATTGTCATTTCCACCGGCTCGTCCAGCGCTGCGAGGACTGCATCCACACTCTGGAACCCGTAGACCACCTTCTTGATGGAGCGGGTCAGGTCGTACTCCAGATTGCGAAGGCGCACGTCGGGGAGACCGTCACGACGAAGTTCCACTTCGATCAGATCGGTGAAACCGAGCACCTCATTCTGGTCACCGTAGCGCACCAGGATGTCAAAGTAGGAGTTGATGACCGACGACTCGTATCGACCCGCAAT
This sequence comes from Anaerolineae bacterium, assembly GCA_041549915.1. GTDB lineage: Bacteria > Chloroflexota > Anaerolineae > UBA2200 > UBA2200 > JBFEPU01. Next base: position 964 of record JBFEPU010000080.1, read on the forward strand.
CTGGAAGGGAGTTGGACGGATGCCATAGACCTGGCTGGCCTCGGCCTCCTTCTCCGGTTCTTTGGCCGGGTCGACGATGTCGAGCTCCAGCTTGCCAGCCGAGGCGATGCGATACTCCTCCAGTGTGTCACGGATGGTTGGCACCAGCGGGGCGAGCAGCGGGTGCGTCTTCTCGCTGAAGTAGCCGCGGATGAGCAGCGGCTCCTGCAGGTTGGTGAGCAAGTCGCGGGTGGTATCAGACAATGTGTACTCGCGGTGCTGGGTCAGATCGAGCCGCAGGCCGCGCAATGGATAGGCCCACACATTGGCCGCAACCAGGTTCAGCACCAACAGAGTGGAGGTCAGCGCTACGCTGCGGCGCTGAGGACGCGTACCCTGCCCTTGGCTCCAACCCTTGCTGACCAGCGAGAGCACGTTGAGTGCCAGAAACACCCCGCTGAGCGTGAGGTAGTAGAGCATGTCGCGCAGATCCACGACACCTCGCTGGATGCTCTCGAAGCGGCTAGCTGGGGACATGGCACGGAGCAAGTCGCCTACGGTGCTGCCCACAAAGTCAGCCAACCCTCCAGAGCCAAGCATGAACAGGAGCCCGCACAGCATCACAGTGGAGATCAGAGCCACGATCTGGTTGTCGGTTCGCGAGGAGACGAAAAGGCCGATCGCGGCATACGCTGCCGCCAGCAATATGGCAGCCAGATAGCCACCAATCACCGGCCCCCAATCCAGATTGCCCAAAGTGGAAACGGTGATCGGCAAGAAGATCGTCAGCGCCAGGGAGACGGCCACCAGCACCAAGACGGCCAGGAACTTGCCCAGGACTAGCTGCGCCGCAGAGACGGGCAGCGTTAGCAGCACTTCCAACGTGCCGGAGCGCTGTTCCTCGCTCCACTGGCGCATGGTCAAGGCGGCCACCAGGAAGATCATCAGCACGGGCATCCAGCGAAAGAGCGGTCGCACATCGGCGATGCCACGGGCGAAGAAGGTCTCCACCCAGAAGAAGGAAAAAAGGGCAACCGCCAGGAAAGTGCCCACAAAGATGAGCGCCATCGGCGAGCCAAAGTAGCCCTTGAGTTCTTTACGTGTGATCGCAAGCGTCTGTTTCATGATGACACCTCAGGCAGCCGTAGCCAGTTCATTGAATACGGTCTCCAGCGTTCGCACATCGCGCCGGAGTTCACGCAGCTTCCAATCATTCTGTCGCGCCAGATCATAGATTGCCGGGCAAAGGTCCCGCCCATCCTGTCGCTTGCCGAGTACGCGATAGCCAGGAAAGCCGTCTGGCGTGCGCAGCGGCTCGACTCCGCGAACGTCGGGCAAGGCGCGCAACAGACGATCTACGCCCGCGGGCGTTTCGTCCAGCACCAGCACCGCGTCGGATGTCGCGGCCAGCTCCGAGAGGCGGGCGTCGGCCTTGATGAGGCCATTGATCAAGATGATTACCCGCTCACACAGCGCCTCGACCTCAGACAGGATGTGGGTGGAGAAAAGCACAGTGCTGTGCTCCGCCAAGCGACGGATCAGCCGACGAACCTCAACGATTTGCGTGGGGTCCAGTCCCAGTGTGGGCTCGTCCAGGATGAGAAGCTTGGGACGGTGCAGGATCGCCTGGGCCAGTCCCACCCGCTGTCGGAAGCCCTTGCTAAGCTCACCAATGGGACGAGGCAAGTGATCCTGCAGACCAGCGGCGTAGATCGCTGTCGAGAGCCGAGTGGGTTGCTCGACCTGCGGGATTTGACGCAGCTCAGCCATCATCTGCAAGTAGCCCTGAACGGATAGCTCGGGATACAGAGGCGCGGTCTCCGGCAAGTAGCCGATCTGCGCCTGGACCTCACGAGGGTGAGTTGCCACGTTCAGGCCGCCGATTGAGACGTTGCCCGCATCCGGTTGCAGGTAGCCTGTGAGGATCTTCATGATCGTCGTCTTGCCGGCACCGTTGGGGCCCAGCAATCCGACGATCTGGCCCTCGGCAACGTGAAAACTAACCCCGCGCAGCGCTTCAATGGGTCCGTAGGACTTGGTCAACTCTGTGACATCGATCATGTGCTCAACCTCCGTCGATGAGTGTGTTCAAAAACTGGATTTTACCAATTGCGCCAACTTTGTCAAAAATCCGGTGCCGCTTCGCCCCAGCAGGTACCCAGCGGGCAGTTGTCACCAAGATGAATCGTGCCCGATGCGATTGGCGTGAAAGATGTGAGATGACCGGCGAGGTCGAGCGAGATGAATACACTGCAACGGACCTGCATTTGGTCGGGGCTGAGTAGCAAAACCCGGCCAATCAGGCCGACAGCCAGGCAGCCATGCGGCAACCCGTATCCAGGTCCACAAGCATACTCTGATCAGATGCTTGGCGGTAGCGGCCACGAGCGTTTGGAGTTTTCGAGGAAGGCACCCTATACTGGAGCCGAAGGCAGCAGGATGTGCGTGGATCAGCCGACGACGTGCGTTCTGGCATGCGACGTCTGGGCGCAGCTCTGCCCACGATACTATGCTGTGTCGGCCGCTTGCAGCTCTTGGCACTTGACACCGCAGTCCCAGTAGCGTTATGATATCCGGCGCGCACAATACCCTATAGGAACAGAGGCGGAATTGTACAGTCTGCATCATCTTCCCAAAAAGGTCGTGGCCAGAGTTCTCCTGTCAATGTTCATCATGGCAGCAGCGCTCGCAGTGGACGTTCGTGCCCAGCCGGTGGTTCGCTTCTACTACTTCTACGACTCTGAGTGCGATGTATGTGAAGAGACCCACCGCAAAGTCCTGGAGCCATTGTTGGCCACATACGGCGACCAGGTGGTGGTGGACGAACGCGACATTGATGAAGAGGGCAACTTCGTGCTGCTGCTGGGACTGGAGAAGGCATTCGAGGTCGAGTCCGTCTCCATCCCGGAGGTCTTTATCGGTAGTGACGCGCTCATCGGTGGGGAGCAGATCCGCGACCAGCTGAGGGAACGGATAGGGCACTATCTGGCGGAGGGGGGCGTGGACCTCCCAACCGTGTCGGCTCTTCCATCCCTCCTGGAGACGCCGGCCGTCTGTGAGCCCGATCTCGAGTGCCCAGAGTGTGACGACATCCACGAGGCACAGCGGACGGCTGTCGCAGCCAGAGAGACGCCTCCCCCACAGGGAAAAGCGACGCCGGGGCCAGCCGGGGAAGAGTGCCCGCTTATCCATGCCGCCTACTTCTATCAGGTCGGCTGTGACGTATGCGACCGCGCTGAGAACGACCTGGCATTCATAGTGGCGAGGTACCCGCAGCTGACCGTGCGGCGCTTCGATGTGCAAGAAGCCGCAGCACTGCATGAGTACCTCTCACAGAGAGCCAACGTTCCTGCGGATAGGCATCTCACTGCCCCAGCGCTCTTTATCGGCGCCAGCTATCTTGTCGGTGAAGAGATCTCAGCTGCCGCCATCGAGGCGCTGATCGAGCCGCATTTGGACACAGGTGCTGCTGAGCCCTGGGCCGATTGGGAAGCCAACCAAAAGGCGGCCGAAGAAACGATCGTGGAACGCTTTCGCTCGCTGGGCATCTTCACCATTCTGGGCGCAGGTCTGCTGGATGGGGTGAACCCATGCGCCTTTGCCACGATGATCTTCCTGGTCTCCTATCTTGCTGTGCGCAAGCGAGAGGGCCGCGAAGTGCTGGCCACCGGCGCAGCTTTCACTTGCGGTGTGTTCGTCGCCTATCTCGGGGTCGGGTTCGGCTTTCTCAAGTTCCTGACCTCGTTGCCCATCTTGAACGCTCTCAGCAAATGGATTTACGGCGTCACCATCGTGCTCTGCCTGGCCCTCGCCTGGGGCAGCTTTGTCGACTACCGCCGAGCCCGGAAGGGCCGCCTGGAAGACATGGGGCTCAAGCTGCCCGAGCGGATGCGGGGCTGGATCAGGCGATTGATACGCGAGGGGTCGCGCTCGAGTCGCTTTGTGCTGGCCTCGGTAGTGGTGGGCTTTGGGGTGTCCATTGTGGAGCTGGCATGCACGGGTCAAGTCTACCTGCCGACAATCATCTTTGTGCTGGGCATACCAGAGTGGCGCGCGAGAGCCACTCTGGCATTGCTGCTGTACAATGTGGTGTTCGTGGTGCCGTTGATCGGTGTGTTCTTGGTGGTCTACTACGGCACTACCTCACAGCAGCTCACCGACTGGATGACCAAACACGCTGCCGCAGTGAAACTGGGGACTGCCGCCCTGTTCCTTTTGCTGGCCGGCTGGCTGGGTTACAGCTTGGTGGTGCTGTGACACGGATGTCGGGGCTGAAGGCCTTTGTCTCCTCAGCACGCAGGATTGGTGGGGCTGAAGCCCACTCTGAGAGAACAACGTCCCGGCCGGACTGGAGGCCTCCGCTTCTTAAACACGAGCGCCCCGCCTCGGGCCTAGGTCGGCAGCGTGGAGGAAAAACGCATGACACTCCAGCCAACCACCGAAGTTGAGATTTTCACGAAACCTGGCTGTCCCTACAGCCGTGCTCTGAAGCGCAAGCTGCAACACGACGGCACGGTTTTTGTGGAGCACAACGTGAAGAGCGACCCCGCAGCCCTGCGACGCATGCTGAACCTGAACGGCGGGCAGCGTCAAGTCCCCACCATCGTGAGGGGTACAGAGGTCAGCGTCGGCTTTCACGGCACATGAACAGTGTAGCGACCCGGCCGTGGGCCGGTCAGGGTGAAGTGCAGAGTGCGCAGGGAGCCTGTGTATGTATCCAGAATGTTCGCAGGCTCAATGGACTAGAATGCTGCAACGAGATCGAGGAGGTGCCGGAGGAGTGACTGAACAGGAACTCGAAACGCTGCTGGCGACGGTCACGCCTGAACGGATCAGTCAGCTAGCACAGGAAATCGAGGCGGAGCAACCCAAAGCCAACCGGGGCACGGCGCCGCTGTTCGAAGTCCTTGCGGCGCTCACCGCCGATCTGCCGATAGGTGAAGCTTCCGAGCGCTCACCGGTGGAGATGCGGCTGCGAAAGGCTGTGATCGCTGCTGTTGAGCAGATCGACGGCATGATGTTCGTCGAGGGCGATGGCTGATGAATCCCTGACTTTATCTCGCTGGATGCGGGATAGGGTAACCGCCTCGGCGGCGGTAAGGCGGCAATAGCCTAGCTCATTCTCCGCGGTCAGGCAGGGGCATCAGGAACAGCAGTTGGGCTCCCCGTGGAGCGTTCTGCCAACGGCACTGGTATGCCCGGACAACCCATGGCGGGGAAGCCGCCGGTGCTGACTCCAGGGACGGCTTCCTAATTCTGATTGCTTTCAGGGTCCGTCTCAGCAGTGAGGAAGCCCGGTTGGGCGTAGGCCGGGTCCGGGTAGTCGTAGAAACCACCTCCGCTTTTGACCCCTAGCCGTCCCTCGTCGATGTACCGCTTCAGAAAGCCTGCGTTTGTTTGCAGCTCCGGGTCCTGTAGCGCGTCGGCCCAGTGCTTCGTGATATGCCAAGCCGTCTCCAGGCCCACATGGTCCAAGATGCCAAAGGGACCGACGGGCGTCTTCATCACCCCGATCCAGGCACGGTCAATATCCTCAACGGAGGCAACTCCATTCGCCGCCAGGGTGAGCGCCGCCCGGTTCAGAGCATTAAGCATCGCATTGAACACGTAGCCTGGGCTTTCCTTCCTGCACAGGATCGGAATCTGCCCAATCCGCTTGGCAAAGGCGTCCAGCAACTGCACCGTCTGTTCTGAAGTACCCGCATGCGGCATAATGTCCACCACGTTAGAGTCCCAGACATACTGGTGGAAATGCAGCGCGGCGAACTGAGCAGGCCGGCCGGTGGCCTGGGCGAACATGGACGGCATGAGGGAAGACGTGTTTGTAGTGAAGATGGTGCGCGCCGGGCAGAGCTCATTCAACCAGGCAAAGACCTTGGCTTTCAGCTCAGGATCCTCTGGCACAGATTCGCTTAGCAGATCTGCCTCACCGGCTGCATGCGCGGCGTCAGCAGTGGTGGTGATCCGTGCCAACGCTGCGTCGGCCTCTGCTGCGGTCAAGCGTCCCTCGGCCACCAACTGTTGGGCATACGTGTTGACCCAGCCCATTGCTGTTGCCAGGGCAGGCCCAGAGATATCGTACAGTGCCACATTGAAGCCGTACATGGCACATTGCAGGCTGATCTGCTGGCCCATGGTGCCGGCTCCCACGATGAGCACCTGTTGAATGTCTTCGACTCGCATGGCATGCCTCCTCTAATCCCGGTATCGTGGCCGCGGTTGGCTTCTTGCGGCTCTGGCCGCATACACTACTCGACCGGCCTGACAACGCCAAACGTCCGATCCAGCCCCTGGTCGCTCGGTTGGCACCAGGCCGTGGCGGCGTCCCAGCAGCTCCGCAGCGCGACCGCACCGAATGCAGGTTGCCCGCTCACCAGTCCCATGGTCTTCAAATACCGGCACTCGAGCACTTGGTCATAGCAGCTCCTCGAGGCTCACGCTATCGATTGTGCCTTGAATCGATAATGCATACCACATTCTGTTGGCACTTGCCACCAGCGTTGGATGTCCTGGACACCGCACACTTGGCACTTGACATTCCTATCAAGGGGATATATAGTAGCATTACCAATCGGATACTAGCAAGCGCCAGACTTGTGCCCAGCAACGTCGCAGCCCTCGCCGTGTCAGTCACGGTAGCGTCAGTGGGGGTACACCATCTTGCGACTCACAGCCGACCCCTTGCCTGGGAGCCAGCCCAGCTAGCGGTCGGCTTTTTGGTCTTCGCGCAAGCCCAGAGCCACCACAAAGCGCGGCAGTGCGCTGTCACTCTGGGGTGTGGAGCGCGTACCGCCATGGGATGCCAGGAGAACCCGCAGTGAGGAGGTACCTATGGCCAGCGAGACAGTCGAGCCCCAAACACTGACCATCTATCGCCTTCGCGAAAACGTACGCGACTTTCGAGATGCCATTGCACCCGGTCACCTTGCGGAGGTCAAGGACTATCCATCCGGAGACCCGTATGAGTTCGGGAATCTCAAGGCACGCCTGTATGTGAAGACAGTCACGCCAAAGCGCCCAGATTGGGTAAAGTACCTCACTGCTTTCGGCGAACTCCCCGAGATTCAGCCCTCCGTCAGGAACAGCGCCGTCCTGATCGTACAAGCGAGCCCGCCCCTGACGACAAGAGACTGCTTCTTCGCCCTCACCTTTGGCTTCGGGCGCTATCTTCTCCGGCGCGATAGCTATGAGCCAGGCTATGGACTGAAGACAGCGCTGAGCGCCATGTACCCAAAGGAAAGAAAGGCTGAATGGGCATCGGCACGCGTGCGAAGTGTGGATACCAAGACAGTGGCTGCGAACACACTCCACACGCGCCGGCAGGTGGATCGCAGAGCCAACTTCGAGTACTTTGGAGTCGACACGCAGCGGGACTTGCTCACATCCATCACCGGAGCACCCGCCACCAGCGAGGAGTGGGGGACTCGGATCACGGGCGCCGACCACCTGCGCCTCGCCACAGAACGCGGATTTGAGGAACTTGGCGATCTCCTGGCACAGATCGAACGCACTTTCGACGGCAAAAGCTATACCGTCGATTTTGGGTGGATCGAACAGTTCCACCTCGTCAGTGACTCGACCACCATCGAGAACCTGGAGGGTCAGCTGCTCCAAATGCTGAGAGAGAAGAACACGGATACCCTGCAGCTGGCACCGCCCATGCTCGTTAATTGGGACGAAATCGCCTACTTCCGCCTGACTGGGTGTGAGGATCGTCAATACGACCTCGATCTGACGTGCTACCTGGACGCTTTGCCTGAGCAAGAACGCGAGGACTGGACGTTGGAGACGCTGCGGGACACATACACCGTACGCGCTGTCGATGCAGCTGGCCGGGTAACTCACACATGGCCCCTCTTCAGGTGTATCAGCGGGGAGCTGAAGATGCACGATCACACCTATCTGTGCCACGGCGGCGACTTTTACTCGGTCGCGCCAGACTACATTCAGAGGCTCGACAGGTATGTGAACCAGATGGAAGAGACCCACTACTTGGCAGACTCTCCGGGCGACATCGGCGAAGGGTTGTACAACGAGCTGGTAGCTGCGCTGACAATCGTAGACCAGGCCAACCACGAGGATCAACGCAGAGCTCAGCGTGTTCTGCTGGACAGGAGAACTGTGGATCTGGAAGGCCGCACCAGCCCCGTCGAAATATGCGATGTCCTCGCGAAGGACGAAGACGAGGTGCTCCATTTCATCCATGTGAAGCGGAAGCTCAGCTCGTCCGATCTCAGTCACTTGTTCTCGCAAGGTTACGTATCAGGTGATCTCCTCTGGGCGAGCCCCGAATACCGGCGCGATGTGCTCAGCAAAGCAGAAGGGTTCTGCTCATTTGAACCAGGGCAGAGGATTCCACCCAACAAATGCACAGTCGTCTATGCAATCGTTGCCGACTGGGGCGACAGAGACGTCGCAGAGGCCCTGCCCTTTTTCAGCAAGGTGAACCTGCGACGCCACGCGGAAGACTTGCGTCGGATGGGATACCGGGTCAACTATGAGCGGGTTCAAGTCAAGGAAGAACAGCCACTGAAAGAGGAACTCGCTCTCACAGATAGGTATCTGGAGACGCAGACGAGACGTCTTGGGGATCGCCTGCGGGTTGTGCGCGACATTGCTGCAGAGACACTGAGCATGGCCGTGCCCTGCGCAATCGTCCAGCCCCTGGTACAGTTTGCGCTCAAGAATCTGGAGCCGGGCGCTGGCACTCTGACCCTGACGATTGAGGCCAAGGCCGAGGCCGACAAGGTGAGGATTCGCCTTGTAGACCAAGGCAAGACCCGTCCGCAGAAGTGGGAACTCGCCAGCATCTGGCAGAAGGTGAAGGATCGTCTCCACAGTAGGTACAAGGATGCGGCCAGGCTGCTGACGTACAAAGAACAGCCCGAAGGCGCTCTGTTTACGCTCGAAATCCCATCCGTGGCGTAGCCTGTGCATTCTGCAAAGCTGCCGCCGGTGCCCGGCGCAGTGGGTGGCCCAGCAGGTTGGGCGCGTTATGGCACGGCAGCGAAAGGAGGAAAGCGAGGTCAGTCTCGAACCTGACAACCATGTTTGACTTGCTTGCGACCCTCACCCAGGGCACAGCTTAAGAAGGCGCTACCAGCTGGACACAGATCACAGAAGGACAACGTCTCAGCCCACAGGCCACTGTCATTCTCTGAGGAGAGCAGCGCACAAAACACACGACAGCCGACTCCAGCTGGGGCGGGCCAACGCAGCTAGCGATCGGGAGACAACACTCTGAAATCAGCAGATACAGGAGGGCGAAATGTCTACGAACCAAGAGGTGATCAACGCTGTCTACGCCGCAGCCGACCAGCTGGAGATCAACGGCTGGGCATTACTGGCCAAGGCCAAGCTGACGCACCTGGTGCGCGACCGGCAGGGCCTGTACACCGACACACCGATCGATGCAATCGACACGCTCA
>JBFEPU010000081.1:0-10298 GCA_041549915.1 Anaerolineae bacterium
CTCTTCCAAGCTTTCGTTCGGCTCACGTTTGCCACCTGGAAACTCCCATAGGCCGCCAAGCAAGCCTGTGGGCGGTCGCCGCGCGATGAGGATTTGCGCGCCACGCCAGATGACGCCTGCAGCGATGTCATGGTGGGGAAGCGGCTTCCTCGGCCGCCGCACCGGCAGCGATTCCTGTATCTGCAGTTTCCTGGCGCGGCAGGCATCACCCAGCGGACACTCGCCGCAGGCTGGCCGCCGCGGTGTGCAGATGACCGCCCCCAGATCCATCCAAGCTTGATTGAAGATGTCGGCCTGACCAGGAGGGAGCAGAGAAGCGGCGATTGCTTGCAGACGCCTCCTGCCCTCGGGCCTGGTCGGATCCTGGGTGATCTGAAACACGCGGCAGAGCACTCGCCTGGTGTTGCCATCTATGGCTGGACGGTCTCGACCAAAGCAGATACTGAGGATAGCACCAGCCGTGTATGGACCAACACCCGGTAGGGCAAGCAGTGCCTCCTCAGACTCGGGCAAGTGCCCCCCGTGCTCGGAGCACACGCGCTGCGCCAGTGCATGCAGATTGCGTGCGCGGGCGTAGTATCCAAGTCCTTCCCATGCCTTGAGCACTCTATCAAGCGGCGCGGCGGCAAGAGATGGCCAGTCCGGGAAAACCCCAAGGAAACGCCGATAGTAGGGGAGCACGGTCTGCACCCTGGTCTGGTGCAGCATAAACTCTGAGACTGTGACGCGGTAGGGATCCTTGGTTCTGCGCCACGGTAGATCCCGCTGGTGGTGTTGGTACCAATCGAGCAGACGCTGTGTGAGCCGCGACGGATCAGTCCCACCAGTCATCGGGACCATCCTCTTCCGCCAGACGGCCCATGCGGCGAAGGGCCCGCCACAGACGTTCCTCCCAGATCGTACCGTGGAGAAGCTCACTGACTTCGTATGCAGCTTCGAGACGGCCCCAGAAAGTGACGATGAAAGTGATACGCCGCCATCCGCGGCTGACAATGGGATGAGGCAAGCGGCGCAGTTCGCCCAGACTCACCTTGTAGTATGGCTCAAATGCTCTCGGATGCCCGGGTTCATCTGGCAGCAGTTCTGCGCGCTGCACAATCTCCCAGGTTGTGGTGTGAGCATAGTAGGTGATGGACCACTTCTCCTCGGCGAATGCCTTGGTCTGGTAGAAAGCCAGCACAGGAGCGTACACACCCCGCTTCGGCGCCTTTTTCACCGGGATGCGGTACCAATGCTGGTCGCGAGCAATGGCAAAATCGCGCTCGCTGTTCATGATCGCCACCAGTACAGTGGCGTAGCGGTCGGGTTCCACGATGGGCTCCGTGTCCACGACGCAGCGGCGCAGACTCGCGCCGCACTTGCAGGACTCGTCGTGGCGTTGCTCGGATACGACAAATGTAGCGCAACTGATGGCCCTTGTCAAAGGCAGCCAGCAGACGGTTCTGGCAGCATGGTGAACACAGCAGTGCGCTGGTGCAACAGGAGTGTTCATACGCCTGCCAAGAAGAGCGATCCAGTGAACGCGATCCTTGGGCATCGTCTGGGCAATGTCGGCGCGCTGTCTGAGATCCTCAGGCAGCCCCATTTGACAGGGAGCGGCAATGGCGATAGACTATCCCCGGTCCTTATCTTCTCTCTTTGGCGAGGCAAGGTTCCAATGGAGCAACCAGCAACCGGGCCCTTCAGCACTCCCGAGTGGGTCAAGGATGCTATCTTCTACCAGATCTTCCCCGATCGGTTTGCGCGCAGCAAAGCGGTGCCCAAACCACGCAACCTGGAACCCTGGGACAGCGCCCCAACGGAGTACGGGTTCAAGGGTGGTGACCTGCTGGGAATCGTCGAGCACCTCGACTATTTGCAGGAGCTGGGGATCACCGCCATCTATCTAAACCCCATCTTTCAATCTGCGGCGAACCATCGCTATCATACGTACGACTACTACCACGTGGATCCCATACTTGGTGGCAATGCTGCCTTCCGCACCATGCTGGATGAAGCACACCGGCGCGGAATGCGCATCGTCCTGGACGGCGTGTTCAACCACGCCAGCCGGGGCTTTTTCCAGTTCCACCACATCCTGGAGAACGGCCCTGCCTCGCCCTATGTCGACTGGTTCATCATCAACGGATGGCCCCTGCATGCCTATGAAGCAGACCAGAAACCCAACTATGCCGCCTGGTGGGGATTGCGCGCCCTGCCCAAGTTCAACACGGAAACGCCCGCGGTGCGCGAATTCCTTCTTGGGGTGGCGCGCCACTGGGTGGAACAGGGCATTGACGGCTGGCGCCTTGACGTTCCGGTCGAGATCAAGGACGATCAGTTCTGGCGTGAGTTCCGCCAACGCACCAAAGAGGCCAACCCTGAGGTCTACCTGGTTGGCGAAATCTGGCACGATGCCAGGCATTGGCTGCGAGGCGACCAGTTCGACGCGGTGATGAACTACCCACTCACCAAGGCCTGCCTGGGCTTTTTCGTGGGCCGCAATGTGAACGAGGCATTGACTTCAGGTGTGGGATACTACCCGATTCGGCCGCTCGCAGCCCAGGAGTTTGCCACTGCCGTTGGCGACTTGCTCACGATGTATCCCCAGCAGGTTACACAGGTGCAGCTGAATCTGCTGGATAGCCACGACACGGCTCGTTTCCTCAGTCTGGCGAGAGGCGACGAGTCCGCCCTGCGGTTGGCGATGCTGTTCATGATGTGCTTCCCCGGGGCACCCTGTATCTACTATGGCGACGAGGTAGGGATGGAGGGTGGAAAAGACCCAGACTCTCGCCGTTCCTTCGCCTGGGACAGGCAGCATTGGAACTTGGAACTGCTGCAATATGTGAAGGATTGCATCGCTTTGCGCAAGGCACATCCCGCGCTGCGCCGTGGTGAGTATAGGCGCCTCCTCGCACGGGGGGACATCTATGCCTTTGGCCGCCATCTCCATCCTCGGGAGCCTGGTTCCGGAGAGCTGGGCGAAGACACGGTGATCACTGTGCTGAATGCTGGCACCCAGCCCTGGGACCTGGACGTGCCTGTGGAGGGCTACCTGCGAGATGGGGCAGTGCTACAAGGTGCGTGGGGGGAAGGCCCGGCTGGCGTATGTGATGGCCGTCTCACCGCGCTTGTCGTACCAGCCCGGACTGGACTGGTGCTGCACGCTGCCTCAGATCCGTAGCCAACCCAAGGGCCGGGTTCGGCTGATGGGCCGAACGCTTCAGCAGCATTGCTCTAAGGCCCGGGCCGCAGTCGCTTGTGTACGCTAGCGGCCGGTCTACCTCACGCTCCATCCAGCTTCACAACGAGCAGCGCCATATCATCATACTGCGGTGCGCCTGCCTGGAAGCGATCCAGATGCTGGAAGATGAGATCGCACAGCTCGTCCGGGCTGGCCGCAGCCGTGGCGCACACCATCTCTTGCAAGCGCTGGACACCGAAGAACCCGCCGCCCTGTGATGTCGCGTCCGTGATCCCATCGCTGTAGAGAACCAGAAAATCACCTGGATTCAGATGCGCCTCACTTTCCTCGAGGCTCACCTTCTCGAAACAACCAATAAGCATACCGTTGGCGGTCAGCAACCGGCACTCGCCGCTCACTGGACTGAACAACAGTGGGCAGTCATGGCCTGCACGGGCATAGCGAAGCGTGCCCTCCGCTGGGTTGAGCACACCGTAAAAGGCAGTGACGAACATGTCAGCGTGGGTCATTTCCAGGAGCAAGCGATGAACGTTCAACAGAACTTGGCGAGGTGACGAGCTGCGCTTGGCCTCAGCGTGAATCAGGCTGCGGGTAAGCGCCATGTACAGGGCAGCAGGCATCCCTTTGTCCGAGACGTCCGCCATGACCAAACCCATGCGCCGTTTCCCCAGGGCGATCACATCATAGAAGTCGCCCCCGACCTGGCGAGCTGGTCGGCTACGGGCGGCGCAATCAACTCCGTGCAGGCGCGGGAACGTGTGTGGCAGGATGCTCTGCTGCAGATCTCGCGCCAGCTCGAGTTCCCTCTCCAGCCTCTCTTTCTCGACCAGCGCCTCCTGAGCTTGCTGCAGTTCTTGGTAGGCCCGCGCAAGCTCGCGGTTCTTCTGCTGCAGGTGAGAAATCATCTTCAGGTCGGATTCGCGCAGTCGAGCCATCAGCACGCGAACGATGTGATTAAGCAGCGCCGGCTGCTGAGCCAACACGGAATTGAGTTCCTGCTCTGAGAACTCCAGCAGGCGAGTGGGTTGCAGAGCACGAACAGTGGCAAAGCGCGGCACCGCCTCGATGAGAGCCATTTCGCCGAAGAACTCTCCTGGCCCATGGATGGCGAGCCCCATCTCTTCCGCACCGCGCCCTTTGACCACCTCCACCATACCTTGGAGGATCACGTAAAGGTCACGGCCGGTGGATCCTTCCTCTACGACAATCTGGCCCGTTTGGAAGTCTCTCTCCCTGGCCACCTTGACCAACCCGTCTAGCACTTCCGGGCTGGCCTCCCCTAGAAAGGGCAGGTTGCGCAACGTCTCGATGTCCGCCGCAGACATGGGCTCCTCGCCTTCCAGGCGCCTGGACCGAGGCACGCTGGTGTGGGTTCACATCGCTGGGATGGTGAGCTGTGCTACGTCAGCTGAGGAAGTTCCACGGGGTCTTCCTTCGGCTGGCAGGTCCCGCAATAGAGGGCATCTGCGACGACGAGGGCTTTGTATACACCGGCGTCGTCACGGTATATGTCAATAATGTGGGGCAGCGTCTGGGCATGGTCCTTGCATACGGCTCGCCCGCAAAAGCGGCAGGTCCCGTGGGCCGGTCGATCACAATGCCAACAGTTCATCATCCCTCCCGGCGCAGATTATAGCCAGCGCACGGGGCCCACGCAAATCCTGTTATCAAGCCAGCTCCGCAGCCCTCTGCAGATCAATCATTCGCCGGCTGGTCTCCCTCTCGAGTCCCCGGCTGACGTAGAGATGATGTACCACCAGTTCGTCAAAGTCCTTCTTGTGCAGGACCAGAGTGCAGGTGGGGCTAAGGGCCGTCACGGTCGCCGTGCGCGGCACCTCAAGCAACAAAGCAATCTCACCTATGTACTCGCCTGGCCCTCGCTCTGCGATGACCTTCTCCTCGCCATCCTGTGCCACAGTCACCTGCACACGGCCTGACTCGATGACATAGAAGCTATCTCCGATTTCGCCCTGCCGGATAATGTCCTCGCCAGGTTCGTAGGCCTGTTCCCGCAGTTGGGAGGCGATCAGCTGAATCTGTTGCGAGTCCAGCTCAGTGAACAGAGGCATTCGTCGCAGGAGCTCCGCCCAGGCGATGGATCGGTCTATCTTCTGACGCAGGCTGAAGCGTGCCTTGACCAGCCGGTCAAACTCCTCCCTCCTCAGGGACAATAACTTGGTGGGCACTGTGGAGCGGCAGGTGGCGTTGCGCGGAGCGTCGCGCAGCAGGGCCAGTTCGCCGAAATAGTCACCTCGATCTAGTTGATTGACGACCTCCGTGACTCCCCGCTCGTCACGAACAGTCACCTCCACGTGTCCCCGGGCGATGACATAGAACTTGTCCCCCTTGTCCCCTTGCCGGATGATGACCTGGCCCGCCGAGTAGTGCTCCACCCTGAGGCGCGAAAGAAGAAGCTTGATCTCTTCCTCATCCATGGTCGCAAAGAGAGGCATGCGCCGCAACAGCCCTCGGTAGTCCTGACGCGCGGCGTGGAACTCGCGGCTCAGAACTTCAGCTCTCGCTACCTGTGGAAACAGATACTGCGCCCCGATCTCCCGCTCCTCCCAGGGCAGTCCATCGTAGGCCCGCTGCAGGGCTCGCACGGTCAGCTTCTCCCCCATCTCCTGGGCAATGAGATCCAAGAGCAGGGTCAGTGCTGCCGCATATGTTTCGCCTCTCTCAATGAGAGCAAGGTCGGTGGGCAGAGAGTCATCTGCCCGGCCCGCGACGATGCTCACCCGCCAGCCAGCGGCGAGCGCATAGTCGTTGAACTGCCGTGCGAGCTCACTGGCTTGACGCTCACCAGCGATCTGGTGGAACTGTCCGAAGATACTGGCCACGCTCCAGGCGAAGGCACGCTGGAGCCGATGCTGGTCGCTTAGGTCGAGAGCCACCTCCGGTTGACCTCTCAGGAAAGTGAGCTGAACACGGGCCACATGGTGGAGAACGAAACTGGTCGCCAGGAGCTGATAGGTAAGGAGCGGATATCTGCCCAGCAGAGCAACGGAAATCTGGCCACCCAGAGCTAGGGCCAGCACAACCCAGGCAGGCCCGAATCCTGTGCGTAAGAAGGAGAAGAGCGTGGGCACCATAAAGGTCAGTGCCAGCAACGGCAGAATGGAGCCAGTCACATCCAGCAGAGCCCCTGCGGTGGACAGGCTCAACGGGTCCGTCCTGACTATCCATAGTGCCAACCCGGCACTGGCTACCAGCCCAAGGGCCAGCAGCACCTGTTCGAACCAAGACAGCTTCTTCAGTTTTGTGCGAGCAACCAGCAAAAGGCCTGCTACCAGCAGACAAAGGTAGGCCACGTGACGAAAGGCAATCACAAACGGGCTGGTGAGATCAGCAGTCAGAACGCGCTGGTACACGGCCGCCGCGCCTGCCTCGCTCAGCAGCAAGCCCGCCGCGAAGAGGCCCAGTGCCCCAAAGACGGGCGCGAAGCGAGAACCCGCGTAAACCACTGTGCCGCGCCAGGCGAAGTACACCGCGACGGCCAGCGCTGATAGGTTGAGAAGCGGGCGCAACAGCGGATGGCCGAGGTAGCTGGGGGCCATGGTCAAGGCCGCCACGACGAGCAACAGGATGGCGGCTGTCTTCCAAGAGTTGTCGAAGAGGCCCCGTCGAGCAGCGGTGGCCAGGGCCTTGCGGGCCAACGCAATCAATTGCAGGCCGATGGCGATGACGAATGGTAGGGTCAGGAGCACCAGTGCCAGCGAGGCGAGCCTCCTTGCCAGATCGCCCCCTTGCTCCCATAGATTACGCACAGCGAAAGCCAAACGTGACTGCCATACATTGGCCGCTGCAACCACAGCGTAAGCTGTCCAGGCAGCGGAGAGCAGGCCAAACGCACTGAAGATCCTCTCCTCCGGGGAGAATGAGGCGAATGCCTTTCTCCAACTCGTCCCTGTTTGCTGGACAGCCCTCAGCTTCGCCAGCAACCCTGTGCGTACGAATTCGAAGGACTTGCGGCGGAGCATGGGAATCTCCAGGCCGTCCATCAGCAAGTAGTAGCCATCCAGCTCCAGCAGGGGGTTCAAGTTGAAGAAGACTGTCAGGTATGCGACAGTAGCTGCCTGGTACAGGATCGGGTTAAGGGAGAAATCAGGCCTGACGGTCATGACAATGCTGGCCACCCCACCCAGGATGAGCCCCGAGTACGGACCGGCCCACGTAACCGCGAGCGCGGCCCTCTTGCCAGCCATCCAGATGTCCGTAGTATCCACAAAGAAGCCGGGCATGCCCATGTAGATTTGGAACCCACCCCGGCGCACCTCACGGTCATAGTGCTTGACGGTCAAGGCGTGAGCCGTCTCATGGGCCAACAGGACAACCAGATTGGCTGCCAGCAATGTGATGAGCCCCAGGCCCGTCGAGCCTGCTACCGTCACAAAGCCGTAGGTGCCCGCAGTGTAGATCTGGTAGAACAGATACAGCCCGACGGCGCTCACAACTACGTAGATGACAAGCAGCGGCCAGGTGTAGAACACCCGCCCGCCCCAGCGATAGATCTGGATGAGCCAGCGATCCAGGCCACTGACAGCAAACTGGGTTTCGAAGAAAGCGCTGAGCAGCCGCATCAGCCGAAAGGACCGGCGGCGTCGCAACAGCTGACGCCGAACCTGGCGGTAGACATAGACCGGCCGGTCGGTCAGGAAGAGCTTTGTCCTCAGCTCTTGCACCAGCGTGGCCACCCGCGCAAAGGCGAAGGAACCAAATTCCAGAAAATAGGCGACGACCAGATCCTTCACGGTCTGCTCACCGTCCATAAGCCGCCACAGGAAATGATCCCGGTCGCTCAGCCGGTAGTAGGTCCTGTCCCTGCAGTTCTTCAGGTAGTGGTATTCGCCATCGCGCCCAGGCAGCTGGCGCACTTCTACATCAGATATGGCCTCGGGCACATACTGAGCCAGGTCAACCTTGGCCTTGACCCACGCCCACAGATGGAGCCCACCTTCCTCAATCCGGCTGGCCGCTTCGCCCAGTCTGTGCCAGAGCGACGCTGTCTCCATGCGCCTTCTCCCCTCAGAGCGCAGAACGTGGGTCATCGAGCTTGGGGCAGTTGGCCCTTCGAATCAGGGGCCCTCGCCCTACACTCCATACCTCACGCTTTGCGCTCTACGTCTCAGCCTGTCTTCCCACTGTCACAGCCACGTACCGATCGATTCTCAAGTACTTGCGCGCGACGCGCAATACATCATCGCGCGTCACGGCGTCAATGCGCGCTACGGCTTCGTCGAAGGCCTCCACCCTGTGCAACAAACCCTGCACTCCAAGGACACTGGCCACCGCCAGGTTGGTCTCGGCGCGGCAAGCCTGTCTGCCGGCATAATTGCTCTTCGCCGCTTCCAGCTCATTCGCGCTCACCCCTTCGCGGCGCAGCTTGGCCCACTCATCGAGGATGGCCTGCTGGACAGCGCCGAGGTTCTGCGGATCACACACGGTGTGCACGGCGAAGTAACCCACGTCCTCGTAGTGTGCCGTCACAGTATTGACACTGTACACTAGCTGCGCTTCTTCCCGCAAGTGTTGGTAGAGGCGCGCGCTGCCCCCCATGCCCAACACCCGCTCAATGACCTTGATGGCACTGCGGTCCTCGTGCTTCACGCTGACGGTGGGCACGCCGATCAGCAGGGAGGTCAGTTGCACCTCTTTGTCCAGATGTGCCGTGCGCGGCTCATCGAGCGGCCGCTCCTCGACGGGAGGAGGCGCCTGTTCTGGGCCAGCGCGTAGTGAGGCGAAACGCTGCTCCACCAGCCGTCTGGCTTGCGCGTGCTCGATATCGCCGCAAACGGCCAGCAGCGCGTTGCCAGCCACATACCGCTGTCTGTAGAAGGAGACAAGGGGAGCAGGCTCCAGGCTGTGCAGGCCTTCCAGGGTGCCCCGAAGAGGATAGCGCAGTGGATGTCGCTGCCAGATCGTCTCGGCGAAGAGGTCAAATACGACACTCTGCTGATCCTGGGCCCGGCGGATCTCCTTCAGAACGACCAGCTTTTCCTCCCAAAAATCCTCCTCTCGAAGGGCTGGCTCGGCCAGGATCTCGGCCAGGACACCTACCGCAGTGGTGAGGCCGTCGCGAGGGGTAACGGCCAGTAGAGTCACATACTGCTTGGTGGTTCCTGCATCTAGTACCCCTCCCAGGCGCTCCACCGCGGCGAACAACTCACGCTGATCATGGGTTCGGGTGCCCTTGAAGAGGAGATGCTCTGTGAAATGAGCCAGGCCGAGGGGCAGGTGCGTTGGGTCGGACCGCGGGCGCTCTGCTTTGTCCCGCCGTGCATTGGGAGAGTCCGCGTCTTGCTCCTGTACATAGAATGGCGGGACTTGGCCATCAGGCGAGGCGTCGTAGCGGCTGCCGGCGCGGACATAGGCCCTCACGGCAACCGTGGGCGTTCCTGGGCGGGCTATCGTGATCAGCTGCAACCCGTTGGGCAGACGTGCCACCCGCCAATCAACGCTCAAGCCGACCATCTTCTCTGTCCACCACATGTCTCAATGCTTGTCTGAAAGGACATCGAGCCGCCTGAAGTCAGGCGGCTCGATGTAGGTGGCTTCGCCGTTCTCAAGTTGTTGTCTTCCTCCCCTGATTGAGGGCGCGCCGTGGGCTACCAGGCATCTTTCATGAGCCCTGATACGCCATAGCCGAACTGCTTGCCGGCCGGTTCGCCACCGGCCCCTGCCAATCCAGCCGCCCAGCCTGCCACGAAAGCCTTGGAGATTCGCTCATCCAGGCTGCCAGCGAGTACCTCCATGCTCTCGGAGTCAATGCTCTTCAGGGCTGCGATCTCCGCCTCGGTCAGCTCGTACCCGGACAACGCCTCGTCGGGGCTGGCGAACAGCTGCTCGCGATACTTGCTGTCCGTCACTGCCTTGCCGATAACCGCCTGCACTGCTTCCTTCGACATCGGTGTTCACCTCCTTTCTCTCCAGACTTTCGACATCGACCTCATTGGATTGTGACCCAATCGTACAACATCTGGGGCTGTTCTTCAATGAAGTAGCTCACAGCCTGGAGGTGAACTTGGTCACACCTTCGCTCCCTCAGAGCCAGGATCCCCGGTTCCGTCAACAAGCGGGGGCTGCGTACTAGTACATAATCCCTTTCTTCAGC
>JBFEPU010000082.1:0-10267 GCA_041549915.1 Anaerolineae bacterium
CGCCCCACTGCGTTACCTGGGGCTGGGAGGCGCGGACCGGCTTCGCATCACCAGACTGTACCACGGTCACCCATACGTGAGCATGTTCGTATTCCAGACGCTGTACAAGGTCTTCCCGGACTCTCTCCTGCCCGAGGATGCGTACCGCTACTTTCCCGACGGGAAGATCGAGCTGCGCCGATCGGTGGACTATCCCCGTTCAGCGCTTGACCCACGCTTCTTGCTGTCCATGATCTGGCACTTTGTGCGGGAGCCGAAGGTGTGGTCGCCGTGGCACAATGATCGGGTATGGGCTGCTCTTACTGCGCGCCACGAAAGGGTCAGCCAGAAACTGGCCTCCAAAGCGCATGGTTTGTCGCAGGGAGACACCGGGGTGGAGCGGCTCTGGGCCGCTATCCACGAAGCGCAGCAGTGGAATGCCAAGTTGCTGGCCCTGCATCGTTGGAGCCTGACCCACGCTGATCTGACCTACTCTCTGTTGCGCCGTCTGGTTCGGGCCTGGTCCAAGCATCAAGACCCGGCAGGCCTGTGTGCACGCTTAGTGACCGGTCTCCCCAACAAGTCCCTGGAGATGGACGACGCGCTGCGGGATCTGGCACAGATCGAGGACAGAACAGCTCTGTCCACGGCACTCGAGGCGTTTCTGATCCGGTACGGTCACCGCTCTTTCCATCTCGATATCTACCACCCATCCTTTGCCGATCACCCAGAGCAGGTCCTTGATGTGCTGAAGCAGTTGAGAAGCGAGAGTCAGCGACCGGCGGAAGAACGCACAACAGACCGGAGGATCGCTGTGCAGTCCATGCACCAGTCGCTCGGTGGGGGCCCGCTGGGGTGGCTGAAGCGCGCGCTGGTCGACCACGTGATGCGTCTGAGCCGGCGCTATCTGCCATTGCGAGAGGAACAGCGCTTCTACTGGCAGCGAATGCTGGCCATCATGCGCAAGCTCTTTCTGTTAATGGGCAAGCGAATGGAGGCAGCGGAAGTGCTCTCCAATGCCGAAGATGTGTTCTTCCTGACGAAGGCGGAGATCCAGGCATACGTGCAGGATGAGGCGAGCGGCGAGGAGTACGCTGTGTTGGCCGAAACGCGGCAGCGGCAGTTTGCGCGCCTGTGTCAGGAATTCGAAGCGGCACCGGAGCGGACGTACCCACCCTTCCTGCGCGGCAATCGGCCGCTGGAGTTGGCAGCAGTCGACGGGACCAGGCAGTTCAGCGGACGCGCGGTGAGCCCTGGCCTGGGACGAGGACGCGCCGTTGTGCTATACTCGCCTGCCGACCTGTACAAGGTCCAAGCCGGAGACGTACTGGTCACGCGCAGCGTCGATCCCGGGTGGACACCTGTCTTTGGCTTGCTGCAGGCGCTGGTCATGGAGTGCGGTGGGCAGCTCTCGCATGGCGCTGTGGTTGCCAGAGAGTATGGACTGCCGGCAGTGGTTGGCATTGCGGGGATTACTGAGCTGCTGCACGATGGTGACACGGTGATAGTCGATGCGCACAACGGAGTGGTGATCAAGGTTGCTGGAGAATAGACTGGCCGAGACGCACGCCGCGCCACCTATCCGCGGGCCCTTCTGCCGCGCCCTGGTTCGACACCACCGCCTGCTTGCGCTATAATGGCACCTGAGAGAGCGGACGGAGAGAGCGGAGCTTGACACCGATCCTTACCGAGAACTCCCTGGATTTCGTCAGTCACAGCACAGAGCAGACCCAGCGCCTTGGCGAGCGGCTTGGGAACCTGCTAGAGTCCGGCGACGTTGTATGCCTGGAGGGTGCGCTTGGAGCAGGCAAGACTTGTCTGACACAAGGGATTGGTCGGGGCCTGGGCGTCCGCACCTCCATAACCAGCCCGACATTCATTATCGTGCACGAGCACGCAGTGCCCGATCGGGCATTCAAACTCTACCACATAGACCTCTATCGTATAGAGACCTCGGCCGAGGCGTGCGCTACCGGACTGGAGGAGTATTTCTACGGAGATGGCGTGTGCGTCATCGAGTGGGCTGAGCGGGTTGCGGACCTTCTGCCCCAGCACAGGCTATGGATCACGATGCGTTATGTCGACCCTACGAAGCGTGGGCTCATGTTCGAAGCTCATGGCGAACGCTACACAGACCTGGTGCGGCGCTTTGCCCAGGAGACATTTGGCGTCTAGCCGCAGTTGGCAGGTGTGTAATGGCAACCGGCGTCTGGGGCCGGACGTCCCCTACGACGCGCTGCACCTCCCACTTGCCGAGGAGCACAACCTTGTTGCTGGCAATTGACACAGCGACGCGTTTCGCAGGCATCGCGCTGTACGGCCAGAATGGCTTACTCGTGGAACAGATGTGGCGCACCACAGACAACCACACCGTGGAACTGATGCCGTACATCGTGCACGCGTGCGAACAGCAGCAGCTGCTACCTGGGGCATTGCAGGTGATTGGTGTCTCGCTCGGGCCTGGCTCGTTCACGGGCGTGCGTGTGGGTCTCAGCGTGGGCAAGGGTCTGGCCCTAGCATTGAATATTCCCCTGCTTGGCGTGCCGACCCTCGACGCCGCAGCCTATGCCCACTCGCGGGAAACACTGCCGGTCCGCAGTGTGTTGCCGGCGGGTCGGGGCAGATGGTGCACTGCCCTCTATCAGACCATCGGTGGCAAGTGGCAACGTCTCAGCGACTACTCACTGATCGACAGCGATGCGTTAGCCACCTCGTTGAGCGAGCCGACGCTGCTCTGTGGCGAGGTTGACACCAATCTGGCTGAGGCCCTGCGCGAATCCAACCCAGACAACGCAATCGTTGCCGGCCCAGCGCTGAGGGCTCGTCGCCCCGGATTTGTGGCGGAACTGGCCTGGCAGCGCTTTGTTTCCGGGGAACGTGACGACTTGACCTCGCTATCCCCAATCTACCTGCAGGCAGCCTGAAGCAGGGATCGTCATGGCCCGTCACGAGATCCCGTATACCGTGGAAACGATGAGGGTTGCCGACGTGCCTGCGGTTGCTGCTCTGGAGAGACTGGTATTTCCCGTACCCTGGCCCGTGCGCGCTTTCGAGTACGAACTGCGGCACAACCCGATGTCCTACTTTGTGGTCGTCCGGCCGCGTCGCAGCGACCCGACCCAGAACCATTCCAGCCAGCAACCGGCAGATAATGGACCGCCGGAGGGATTGCCACACCCGTCCATCCTTGGCTACGGCGGTTTCTGGTTCATTGTCGATGAGGCACACATCTGCACGCTGGCAGTACATCCCGACTGGCGAGGCCGGGGGCTGGGGGAACTGCTGCTCGTCCGCCTGATCGACCGAGCCGCACAAATCGGCGCAGCGGTTGTGACCCTGGAAGTGCGCGCTTCGAACAGCACTGCGCAGACCATGTATCGAAAGTATGGTTTGGTGCAAACAGGTTTGCGCAAGGGGTATTACTCGGATAACCGCGAAGATGCTATCATCATGACTACGGACCTCATTTCGTCAGCTGGCTTTCAGCGACGCCTGCAGGAGCTCAAAGCCTCCCTGTGGGCCAAGCTCAGCTCCCAGAAAGCCGCGCCCGCCTCAGAAGAACACGAACCAAGTCACCATGGCGGAACAAAAACCGCGGCCTGATGCTGAGTTCGGACACCCGGGCAGACCTGCAGGAGACGATGCTCCCAGCAGTTGACTTTGCCAACGGGTGGATGTTAGAATTGTGGCTGTCGGCGTCTGGAGGGGCGAGAAGCCCACTCTGGGCACAGCAGTAGCCTCCGTGCACTGCGCGGGTCCAGCAACTGCGCTACGCAGGCTGCCGCCACAGGAGATAGGCCAATGCAACGCACGAGGAACTGGATCTTGCAGATTGTCACCGTGGTCATGGACGGTGCGATGATCGCGGCAGCGTTCTATGCTGGCTACTCGCTGCGCCGCATCACGGCATATCCACGGCCCCTCAATCCGCGCCCATACCGTTACTATGCCGGGATGATGTTGATCGACGTGGCAACCATCCTGGGCACGTTTTTCGTCTACCGACTGTACCAATTCGGACGCGGCTTTTCGCGCATCGACAAGTTCTACTCGATAGCTGCTGCTGTTTCGTTCGGCACGGTGGCGTCGGTCGGCCTGACCTCCTTTGTGTACAAAAACGAGCTGGACTATCCGCGGGCCATGGTCATCTATGCCTGGATTCTAGGCATCCTGTTCGTGGCAGTGGGGCGCGTGCTGACTGACTACTTACATACCCGTTACCGCGTCGCTCACCCCACCCGGGTGCTGATCGTCGGTGGGGGCGACGTGGGCAGGATGATCTTGCAGAAGATCACGCAGTCCCCGAGGCTGGGCTACGAGCCGGTAGGCTTTGCAGATGACACGCCAGGCCGCAAGCAGGTAGCTGGTTTGCCTGTCCTGGGCCCAACCAGCCACGTCGCGTTCCTGATCCGTGAGCACGACGTGGAGGAGGTGATCGTCGGGCTGCCTGAGTCCAGTCATGAGGAGATCCTGGACCTCATCTCCCAGAGCGACCGGGAGAAGGCTACGGTCCGCGTGTTCCCGGATGTGTTCCAGATTATCGCTTCGGACATCAGCATTGATGACCTGAACGGCCTTCCACTGCTGACCATTCGTGATGCGGCGTTGCGTGGCTGGCGATTGGGGCTGAAGCGGGCCATGGACGTTCTCATCGGAGCGGTGACCGTGATTCTCCTCTCTCCGATCATGCTGTTCATCGGGCTGTTGGTCAAACTGGATTCGCCTGGACCGGTGTTCTATGCGCAGGAGCGCATGGGCCTTGACGCCAGGCCTTTCCAAATGCTCAAGTTCCGGTCCATGCGCGCTGATGCTGAAAAAGAGACGGGCCCGGTGTGGGCCAAGAAGGACGATCCTCGCCGCACGCGGGTGGGGGCTTTTATCCGCCGCCATTCACTCGACGAACTGCCACAGTTCATCAACGTTCTGGTAGGGGACATGAGCCTGGTAGGTCCGCGGCCGGAACGACCTGTCTTTGTGGAGCAGTTTCGTCGGGTTGTGCCGCGTTACATGGAACGCCACAAGGAGAAGGCTGGCATCACCGGCTGGGCACAGGTGAACGGCCTGCGCGGCGATACCTCTATCATCGAACGCACCAAGTACGACCTCTGGTATATCGAGAACTGGTCACTGCTTCTGGACATCAAGATTCTGATCAGGACGGTGCTCGGCATCTTCCGCGACGAAGACGCCTACTAAGTCCTGGGCTGCATGACGCCCGCCCTGGGTGGCTGCCACCTGAATCGAGATGTCGAGCTGGGACCGTTCGACGCTCCCCCCGACCGCCTGCCTGGTACCTTCACTCCCAGACCCCATCCCTCCACACCAGCTGGTAGGGCCAGAGAGCACCATCCTCATACGAGCCATTCGGCAACGGAGGGGGCCGTCACCAGCAGACGATGTTGTGGATCCGCTTTTGAACTGCTCTGAGCATGCCGTGGGTACGGCTGCTCCCCACGTGACCCGGACCAGGCGCAGCGATGCCTTGAATGTTAGACTTTTATATGAACTGACTCAAGTATATTGACAAAAGGGCCGTGTCGTGGTATCATCTTAGCACTCTTGCAATTAGAGTGCTAAGTGCTGTGGCAGTGAGCTGGAAAGCAGGAACGTGTGGTGGATCAACTGAGTGAGAGACAGCGCGACATTCTGGGGATTGTGGTGCGGGAGCATGTCTCGACAGCCAAGCCGGTGGGCTCGGATGTCGTGTGCCAGCTTTGCAGTTTCGGCGTGAGCTCGGCCACGATTCGAAATGAGTTTGCGTATCTCACCGAGACTGGCTTTCTGACCCAACCTTACACGTCGGCTGGGCGCGTGCCGACGGCCAAAGGCTACCGCTATTTCGTTGAGCAGCTGATGGAAGAATCAGAACTGCCCGTGTCGGAACAGTTGCTGATACGGCACCAGTTCCATCAGATTTCTCTGGATCTGGATCAGTGGATGAAACTGGCGGCCGCGGTTCTGGCGCACGTCTCGGGGAGCGCAGCTCTGATCGCGGCTCCGCAGGCCCAGCGGGCCCGCTTCCGGCACGTGCAATTGATCTCGATCAGCGAACACACGGGCTTGATGATCCTGGTGTTGCAGGACAGCTCAGTACATCAGCAGATGATGTTGTTCTCGCGCCCGATTGCCCAGGAAGAGCTGACTCGTTTGTGCAGCAAGTTGAACGAGCAGTTCGGGAACGTCGATCTGGAAACACTCCGTGCGCAGGCACGATTCGACGCCGCAGAACCACAAGCCAAGCTGGAGGCGGAAGTTGTGCAGCGGATCCTGGAACTGATAGACGTTCACACTACGATGAAAACGCGTGAGATCTATCGGGATGGCCTGGCGCACGTGCTCCGCGCACCGGAGTTTGTGGAGATCGAACGAGCGCGTGAGATCGTTGAGGTGCTGGAACGGGACAGTGCACTGGAGGCAATGTTCCGGGAGGCGCAGATTGCCAATGGCGTTCAGGTGATCATCGGCGGCGAGGGCAAGTGGGATGAGATCAGGGATTGCAGCGTGATCCTGTCGGGATACGGTCTCCCTGGTGAGGCGACGGGTGTGCTGGGGGTCCTCGGGCCGATGCGTATGCCCTACGGACGAACCATTCCTGCAGTGCGCTACGTGGCAAGTGTGATGAGCGACCTGCTATTGCGCCTGTATGGAGAATGACTCGGAGGTAGACACAACGATGCCCAAAGCCGAGAAGGAAAGCCAAAAGAGGACCAAGGCTCAGCAAGCGACGACGGAGGATGAAGCAACAGAACAACCTGCTGCCGGGTCAGCGGCAGCGGAACCAGCGACGGAAGCAGAACCTGCGGACGACGTTGCGGCTTTGAAGCAAGAGCTGGAGAAGCACAGGGAGCAGTCGGAGTACCATCTTGAGCAATGGAAGCGCGCTGCCGCAAACCTAGCGAACTACCGCAAGCGCGCGGAAAAGGAGCGGACTGAACTGCTCAAGTCCGGGCAGGTTGCGCTTATCGCTCAGCTGCTGCCAATTCTCGATGACTTTGAGCGAGCATTCCAGACGGTGCCTTTCGCACTCAGTCACTTTACCTGGACGGAGGGATTGGCGCTCATTGACCGCAAGTTGCATCTGCTCTTGAGCCAACACGGGCTGAAGGAGATTGAAGCTCTCGGCAAGCCATTTGAGCCCGCCCTGCATCAAGCGCTGATGGAGGAAGAGACAACAACATATGCGGACGGCCACGTCATGGCTGTCTTGCAGAAAGGGTACATTTTGCACGATAGAGTGCTGCGGCCAGCGATGGTGAAGATCGCCAAGAATGAATCCCGCGGCGAGCCGTCGACTGAAGGCCAGCAGACGGAATCTGAATCGGCAGACACGGAGCCAAAGAACGATCAAGCGACTGCCGAGCATAAAGACAACGAGACGAATTGAGTCAATTGATCCTAGGAGGAATTCAATGGCAAAGATAATCGGTATTGATTTGGGAACAACTTTCTCCGTAGCTTCCGTGATGGAGGGCGGCGAACCGGTGGTCATTCCCACGTCTGAGGGAGAAAGGCTCATGCCCTCGGTGGTGGCAGTGAACCCAAAGACCAACGAGCGTATGGCAGGCTGGGTAGCCCGTCGCCAGGCCGTCACGAACCCGGAGAATACCATCTTCTCCATCAAGCGTTTGATGGGCCGAAAATACAAAGACGCCGAAGTACAGCGGGCGATGAAGCGTCTGCCGTACAAGATCGTAGAGGCGAAGAACGGCGACGCCTGGGTGGAGATGGGTGGCAAGCAGTACTCACCACCCGAAATCTCGGCTATGATCCTGCAGAAGCTCAAGACCGATGCGGAAGCATACCTTGGCGAGCCCGTGAAGCAGGCCGTGATCACCGTACCGGCATACTTCAACGACTCGCAGCGGCAGGCCACGAAGGATTCTGGCAGGATTGCGGGTCTGGAGGTTCTGCGCATCATCAACGAGCCTACCGCATCCTCGCTGGCCTATGGCCTGGACAAGAAGAAGGATGAGCAGATCGCCGTCTACGACCTGGGCGGTGGCACATTCGATATCTCGATCCTGAGCCTCGGGGACGGCGTATTCGAAGTGATCTCCACCAACGGTGACACCTATCTCGGCGGCGATGACTTTGACCTGCGCGTCATCGACTGGATCGCTGATGAGTTCAAGAAGGAGAGCGGCATAGACCTGCGACAGGACCGCATGGCATTGCAGCGGCTCAAAGAGGCGGCAGAAAAGGCCAAGAAGGAACTCTCGACCTTGATGCAGACTGAGATCAACCTGCCATTCATCACTGCTGATCAGAGCGGCCCGAAGCACCTGGTGATGACTTTGACACGCGCCAAGCTTGAGCAACTGGTTGGCGATCTGGTCGAAAAGTCACTCGGCCCTTGCGAACTGGCGCTGAAGGACGCCAAACTGAAGACGGCGGACATAGACGAGGTCGTACTGGTGGGCGGCCAGACGCGAATGCCCCTGGTGCAAGAAGCAGTGCGCAAGTTCTTTGGCAAAGAGCCGAACAAGAGCGTGAACCCGGACGAGGTGGTATCTATCGGTGCGGCCATTCAGGCCGCCGTGCTCGCTGGCGAGGTGACTGACGTCTTGCTTCTCGACGTCACGCCGTTGACGTTGGGCATCGAGACGCTGGGTGGCGTCGCAACGTCGATCATTGAGCGGAACACCACCATCCCAACTAGAAAGAGCCAAATCTTCTCAACGGCGGCCGACAGCCAGACCAGCGTAGAGATCCACGTGGTGCAGGGCGAGCGCCCAATGGCCAACGACAACAAGACGTTGGGGCGGTTCATCCTGGATGGTATTCCACCGGCGCCGCGCGGCGTTCCGCAGATCGAGGTAAGCTTCGACATTGACGCTGATGGCATCTTGCACGTTAATGCCGAGGATAAGGCGACCGGCCGCGAGCAGAAGATCACGATCACTGCCTCCAGTGGCCTGTCAAAGGACGAAGTGGACAACATGGTGAAAGATGCAGAGAGCTTCGCCGAACAGGATCGCGAGCGCAAGGAAGAGGTCGAGGCACGGAACACTGGCGACTCGATGGTCTACAGCGCAGAAAAGACCCTGCGGGAACTGGGCGACAAGGTACCCGCCGATGTACGAGGTGAGGTCGAAGGCAAGATTGCCGCTGTCCGCTCGGCACTGCAGGGGCAAGACGTGGAGCGCATCAGGAGCACGACGCAAGAACTCAGCATGTCCATGCAGAGCATTGGTGCATCCATGTATCAGCAAGCTGACGCCACGCAGCCTCCGCCAGGAGGGGAGGGCGGGCAGGAGCCACCAGACGAAGGTACGGTTGAGGGCGAGTTCCGCGAGGTATAAGCCCTACCTGGACAATATCACATATGGAGGGGGATTGCGCCCAGTGATCCCCCTCCTTCTTTCGTTTGCCCGGCACCTGGCGTTCGTGTATACTACTCCCGGTGTACCTATCGGAAGAGTCTGAGCCTGATGACTGCCAAGCGAGATTACTACGAGATACTAGGGGTGGGACGAGAGGCCAGCGAAGACAGCATTCGCAAGGCTTATCGACAGCTGGCGCGCGAGTATCACCCTGATGTGAATAAGAGTCCCGACGCCGGAGATCTTTTCAAGGAGATCAACGAAGCCTATGAGGTGCTGACCGATCGCGACAAGCGCACTGCGTATGATCGTTTCGGGCACGCCGGTGTAGAAGGCAGTCTGCGTGGTTTCTCGGGCTTTCCGGATCTGGATGACATCTTCGAGAGCTTTTTCGGTGGCTTTGCCGGCACGCGTGCACGTAGAGGCCCTCGCCCAGGGGAGGATCTGCGAGCCAGCCTCACGCTGACCTTCGAGGAAGCGGTATTCGGTGCGGAGAAGGAACTCGGGGTGGAGCGACTTGCGCGCTGCGATCAGTGTGGAGGCAGCGGTTCGGAACCCGGTTCCCATCCCACCCCATGTCCCGAATGCGGCGGCAGCGGTCAAGTACGGCGAGTCCGCTCATCCGTCTTCAGCTCGTTTATCAACGTCGTCACCTGTCCGCGGTGCCAAGGAAAAGGCGAGGTCATCACAGATCCATGTCACGCATGCCGCGGACAGCAAAGGGTGCGCGTCCAGAAACGGATCAGCGTTTCCATACCGCCCGGCGTGGACGACGGTACGCGCATCCGGCTGGCTGGCGAAGGTAACGCCGGCACCGATGGTGGCCCGCAGGGACATCTCTACGTCTTCCTTTCGGTCAAGCCACACCCATACTTCAAGCGCAAGGACAATGACATCTACCTGAACATCACCATCAACGTGGCTCAGGCCGCCCTGGGTGACGAAATCAGTGTACCCACTCTGGA
>JBFEPU010000083.1:0-10265 GCA_041549915.1 Anaerolineae bacterium
ACAGAGGAGCTTCCCAGAGGTTGCAGGCGTCGGGCAGTATGACGGGGTGAGGTCGCGCGTGCCAGGCCGATGGACTCTAGTCGCAGGCCCTTGTCCCTTCGCTGTGCGTGCCACCGTTCGCATTACTTGTCGACCTCGAATAATAGCACCCGCCTGATCGCGTCCTGGCACACATCCTTGCTGCGTTCCAGTGTGATCACAACTGCCTGACCACCCTGCTCGGACCCCACGGGACGACAGTTTGCCCTCCTCCGGAGATTCGAGTATAATTCAACTAATCGTTGTTCGAGTTCTGAACAGCCCCTTCGGAACTGGCATCGTACTGGCAGCGTCCTCCATTTGAGAATCAGAGATTACCTTGCTGGACACTCTCCGGGTGTCCGTCTCGCTAAGAGATGCTTGATTGCGGGAAACGCTGTTCAGCCAGAACGGGATAACACCATGGCAAACAGGTTAGATCGGTTCACAAAGAGAGCACGTCAGGCCCTTACGCTGGCCCAGGATGAAGCCAAGCGTCTTGGTCACGGAGTTATAGGCACCGAGCACCTCCTGCTCGGGCTCTTGCGCGAGGGAGAAGGAACAGCAGCCCAGGTGCTTGCTCGCTTGGGTGTGGTGCTCGAAGAGGTGCGCCAGATGGTGAAGGAGGCCCTGACCCCGGAAAGCCCCGTGACCGGCGCCTCGCTCCAGCTCGGTGGGGAGACCAAGCGAGTGTTGGAGCTCGCCTTTGACGAGGCCCGTCGGCTTGATCACCATCACATCGGAACGGAGCACCTGCTTCTGGCGCTCGTGCGGGAGAGTGATGGCTTTGCTGCTGGAGTCCTGGAAAGTATGGGACTCGATCTGGAGAGAGTGCGCAGGGAGACCTTGCGGGAGATGCGGCTCAGCCCGCAGCAAGCGGTGCAGTCCAAAGGCCAGAAAAAGGCGCAGTCCCTGGTGGAACAACTGGGGATAGATCTCACCGAAGCTGCTCGACAAGGAGATCTGGATCCGGTTATTGGTCGTCACAAGGAAATCGAACGTGTCGTCCAGATTCTTTCAAGGCGCACCAAGAACAACCCGGCGCTTATCGGCGAGCCTGGCGTGGGCAAGACAGCAATCGTGGAAGGCTTGGCCCAGCGGATCGTTCTGGGCGAAGTCCCAGAGCGCTTGCTTGATAAGCGCGTTGTGATGCTTGACGTGGGTTCGCTTGTGGCTGGCACCATGTACAGGGGACAGTTCGAAGAGCGTATGAAGCAGGTCATTGACGAGATCCGCAAAACGGAGACCATTCTGTTCATCGATGAGTTGCACATGCTCGTGGGCGCTGGGGCAGCAGGCACATCGGTGGACGCCGCCAACATCTTGAAGCCAGCGTTGGCCCGTGGCGAGCTGCAGTGCGTGGGCGCAACGACTATGGAGGAGTATCGGAAGCGCATTGAGAGCGATCCAGCGCTGGAACGTCGCCTGCAGCCTGTGCTGGTCGAAGAGCCAACGATTGAAGAGACGATCGAGATTCTACGCGGTATCAAGTCGCGCTATGAGGAGTACCATCGTCTGGCAATCACCGATGAGGCGGTCCTCGCAGCAGCGAACCTGGCTGCTCGCTACGTGCCGGATCGTTTCCTGCCTGATAAGGCGATTGACCTGATTGACGAGGCTTCGTCTCGCGTCCGCACCTACAAGTCGGACAAGCCTGCTGCTGTCAAGACAGCATTTCTGCGCCTACAACAGGTGCAATCTGCCAAGAAGGAGGCCCTGCAGCAACAAGATTTCGCGGAAGCGGCCCATTTGCGCGAGCAGGAACGAGAGATTCGAGGAAGCATCCGGCAGCTGCGGCTAGGCTTGCGCGGTGCGGAGGAGGCGGAAGGGTTGGCCGTCAACGGGGAAGACATCGCCGAAATCGTCTCCATGTGGACCGGCATACCCGTGACCCAGATTGCCAGCGCAGAGACCGAGCGCCTGCTGCGCATGGAAGAGGCGCTTCACCAGCGGATCGTGGGCCAAGACGAGGCCATCACCACACTGGCCAAAGCGGTGCGGCGAGCACGCGCTGGTTTGAAGGACCCCCGACGTCCCATCGGTTCTTTCCTGTTCCTTGGTCCGACGGGCGTGGGCAAGACGGAACTGGCGAAGGCACTGGCAGAGTTCATGTTTGGCAGCGAAGATGCCCTGCTGCAACTCGATATGTCAGAGTTCATGGAGCGTCACACCGTTGCCCGACTGGTCGGAGCACCTCCTGGCTACGTAGGCTATGAGGATGCCGGGCAGCTAACAGAGGCTGTCCGACGCCGTCCCTATTGTGTGATCTGCTTTGATGAAGTTGAGAAAGCGCATGCTGACGCACTCAACATCTTGCTGCAGATCATGGAAGACGGGCACCTCTCAGATGCCAGGGGGCGCCGCGTTGACTTTCGCAATGCGATCGTCATCATGACCGCCAATATCGGCGCTGAGTTGCTCATGCGTGGGTCGTCTTTGGGCTTTAGCTTGTTGAGAGATGAAGAGGCGACCGCAGAAGATGAGCACGAGAAGATGAGGGAGAAGCTCCTCGACGAACTGAAGCGCACCCTCCGGCCTGAATTCTTGAACCGTGTGGACAGCATCATTGTCTTCCATTCGCTGAGCAAAGAGCAGATCAAGCACATCGTGGACATCAAGGTCGCCGAGGTAGCAGAAAGGCTCAAGGATCAGACCCTGCGGCTGGAACTCACACCAGCAGCCAGAGATCTCTTGGCCGCGGAGGGCTACAGCGCCAAGTTTGGAGCGCGCCCGTTGCGCCAGACGATACGGCGGATGGTGGAAGATCCATTGTGTGAGGAGCTGCTGTCAGCCAAGTTCCAACCGGGCGATACGATCTTGATCGACCGCAAGGGCGATGAGATCGAACTACGGGCCAAGGAACGCGCAGAGACCCCCGTGTTGGGGATGCCTGAGGTCCGCTGATAGCCCCTTGAGGTAGTTCTCGTGCCCAAAGCACGTACCAAGTTCGTCTGCCAACAATGTGGCCACGAGGCGCCACGCTGGTCAGGACGCTGTCCTCAGTGTAGTGAGTGGAATTCCTTCGTAGAGACCGTTGAGGAACGCAGCGGACGCCGCGTTTCACGGCCGTCGGCGCGAACGGTTCCCCAGCCAATCACTAGCATCTCCACCGATGGCTTCACTCGCATCCCTGTGCCCATGGATGAGTTCAATCGTACGCTGGGTGGAGGCATCGTACCCGGATCTGTCATTCTGATTGGAGGCGATCCGGGCATCGGCAAGTCCACTCTCCTGCTGCAGATCTCTGGTCTGCTCGCTGCAAACGGAAAGCCCGCACTGTACGTATCCGGCGAAGAGTCTACGCAGCAGATCAAGATGAGGGCTCACCGGCTGGACATCTCTGAGGAGCAGCTCTACATCCTCTCAGAGACGAGCCTCAACCACATCTTGAGCCAGGCAGAGCGACTGGAGCCTCAGTTGGTTGTGGTGGACTCTATTCAGGCGGTCTATCTGGAGGAGCTAGAGTCCTCAGCGGGCAGCGTTGGCCAGGTACGGGAGTGCGGTGCGGCCTTGCTGCGCATGGCCAAATCGCTGAACATACCGGTGTTTATCGTGGGCCACGTGACGAAGCAGGGGGCGATCGCTGGGCCCAGGGTCCTGGAGCACATGGTGGACACCGTGCTCTACCTCGAGGGGGAGATGTTCCACTCATACCGAGTCCTGCGCAGCGTCAAGAACCGCTTTGGCTCCACCAATGAAGTCGGCATCTTTGAGATGCAGGACACGGGTCTGGCAGAGGTCAAGAACCCGTCACAGGCTTTTCTATCTGAGAGGCTGCCCTCGGCCGCAGGCTCAGCGGTTGCTGTGACCATGGAGGGCAGCAGGCCACTGCTGGTGGAGATACAGGCATTGACAAGCACGACCAGCTTTGGCCTCCCGCGCCGCACCGCCAACGGCATTGACTTCAACCGGCTGCTTCTCTTGGCGGCAGTGCTCAGCAAGCGGGTGGGACTGAAGCTGGGCACGCAAGACATCTTTGTCAACGTCGTGGGCGGGCTGCGCATCAACGAGCCAGCCGCCGATCTGGCAGTAGCAACCGCCATCGCTTCCAGCTCTCGCGCGGTGCCGATTCCGGACGACTGTGTAATGCTCGGTGAAGTCGGGCTTTCGGGAGAATTGCGTTCGGTTGGTCAGGCGGAAAAGCGGCTCAAGGAGGCAGCGAAACTCGGGTTCAAGCGCTGCATCGTTCCGCGATCGCTGCGGATCGGCTATTCATCACCATCGGGCAAGGGGCAGCGAACCTCGACCGCTGCCAAGAGGGGACGGAGCCCCAAGATCGACATTGAAGTGCTGCGCGCACGCTCCATAGGCGAGGCACTTGACATCGCTCTGCGGCAGTAGCGGCATCGGGCAAGAATCCACCGCCCTTTGACAATCTTCTCACCATATGTTATTATAAGGTACGGGTATCCAACCTGGCGGTCTCATATCATTTTTCCTACCTACACGTCATTTAGCATAGAAGATCATCACTGTTTTTCCTAACTCAATAGCAATTATCCCTTTGTGCCAGGAAGAAGCATCAACTGAATCTTTTCCCAACCAGGTGTGTCGTAGCTCAGCCTACGTGTTGTGACCTGTACTGATCACCGAGTGTGCTTCCTTTGTGGTGCACACTCTTTTTTTCTAGATCTCTGGTCCGATCAAGGTTGCAGGATGGGAAGGAGGTGAGTATTCGCGGGTGCGGGACACCTGCGGCCAGCCATGCTACGCAGGTCGGGAGGGGATCGCACAGAAGGAGGGATTCCTGTGAGAATAGAACTTATCGCCCGCATTGTCGGGGCAGCAATCATCGGCTTTCTGGGCTGGCGGCTCGGTTATTCTCTGACTAGCCAGGCTGAGCCAGCGTATCTATACAGTATTGTCAGGCTGCTGGGTGACCCCGTTCTCCCGTTTCTACCCTATGCCTTTGCCGCTGTTGGAGCACTGCTGGGTGTCCTGTTCACCCCGCACCTGACCACCAGGCCGTTCTTGTGGTTAAGGGGCAAAATCCGTCAGGTTCCAATACAAACCCTGGGCGCAGCTCTTGTCGGCTTGCTCATGAGTTTGATCATTTCTGCACTGCTTGCCCTCCCACTTTCTGTCCTGCCCTCGCCTCTGGGGGAGGTCTTGCCCTTTGTCGCCGTGGTGCTGATCAGCTACCTAGGTATCATGCTGATGGTCACTCGGCAGAAGGAGATCTTTGACATGCTTGGCCTGCGGCTGACAAGGGAGAAGCAAGAGGCCCAGGAGGCGCAGGTGCTTCTGGACACGAGTGTGATCATTGATGGCCGAATTGCCGATATCAGTCAGACTGGGTTCATAAGCGGCGCCGTCCTGATTCCGCGCTTTGTCCTCAATGAGCTGCAGCACATCGCTGACTCTCCTGACACTCTGCGGCGCAATCGCGGTCGACGCGGGCTGGACATACTGAACAAGCTGCAGAAGGAATCGAAGGTTCCGATCCGTATCTTGGAGAAGGACTATAGGGATGTGCACGAGGTGGACGACAAGCTCGTGCGCATGGCCAAGGAGCTGGACAGCCCCATCGTCACCAACGACTACAACCTGAATCGCGTCGCCGAGTTGCAGGGTATACAGGTGCTTAATATCAACGAGCTGGCCAACGCGGTAAAGGCCATTGTCCTGCCCGGCGAGACCATAACTGTGCATATCATACAAGAGGGCAAAGAACTTGGCCAGGGGGTTGGCTACCTGGACGATGGGACCATGGTCGTGGTGGAGGATGGCCGCCGCCACATAGATGATACCATTGATGTCACTGTCACGCGGACCCTGCAAACAGTAGCCGGCCGCATGATTTTTGCCCAGCCGGAAGACAAGGGG
Source organism: Anaerolineae bacterium (assembly GCA_041549915.1). Classification (GTDB taxonomy): domain Bacteria; phylum Chloroflexota; class Anaerolineae; order UBA2200; family UBA2200; genus JBFEPU01. The sequence goes on from JBFEPU010000083.1 coordinate 5,845, forward strand.
AGACGCTGAGGAACGACTGGGGACCGGCAGCCCGATGGCAATCGTAACCCTTTCCAGACAAATGGGCGCTGGCGGCTCGGATATCGCTGCCGGAGTGGCCAAGGCACTGGGACTGCGGATCATTGACCGCGAGGCCATCGATCTTGCTGCAATCAAGGTCGGGGTCCCGGAGATAGCCTTGCATGAACTGGGCTACGAAGGTCAGCGCAACCTGATCCAGAGAATCCTGGACGCACTGATGACGTCGCCAGCGATTCCGAGTGTTGTGGAGGTCCAGCGCCGAGAGTCTGTCGCGTCTTTGACGCGACCGCCGCGTGGCATTTTCACCCCAACCATGCCACTTCTGAGTGCAGCGATGGAAGACTATGTGCGGATGGTTGGCATGGTGCTGCTCAACATCGCTCAAGAAGGCAACGTCCTTATCGTGGGCCGGGGAAGCCAGGTGGTGCTGAAGGAGAAGCCCGAGGTTCTTCATGTCAAGGTCGTAGCTCCGCTCGCTCGTCGCATCGAGAAGCTGATGTACACCGAGGGCCTGACGCAAAGCGAGGCCAGGCGGCGTCTCCTAGCCAGCGATCAAGCTCGGGCGGACTATTTGCGGCGTTACTATGGTGTCAACTGGTTGGATCCGCAACTGTACGATCTGGTCATCAACACAGGGCGGGTATCCTTCCAGACTGCTGTTCAGCTCGTGGTTCTAACACAGGTACAGCGCGTCATGCCCGAGACGCATGCCGCGAGCTCGTCACCGCCTCGTGAATGAAAGTCGTGATGGAAAGCAACAGGTACAGACAGCCACCAACCAAGCGCTGCTTTCCGAGGATTGCTTCGTGCATCTGTCCAAGGGGGCACGCCCCTTGCGGAACCCCCTAGTCTCGCCCGGCAACCACTCGGAAAGGAGATCAGAACCGTGGGCTTGAGAGTCTATAGTACGCTTAGTCGCCAGAAGGAGGAGTTTGTCCCTCTCCAGCCCGGCGAGGTCAAGATGTATGTGTGCGGGCCCAATCTGTACGGCCCCGCTCACGTGGGACATGCCATGTCCTACATCGTCTTTGACACCATCAAGCGCTATCTGCAGTACCGTGGCTACCATGTCCAGCACGTGCAGAACTTTACCGACATCGAAGACCGCATCATTGAGACCGCTCAGTCGCTTGGTATCACGGTCCGTGAGCTGGCGGATGAGTACATTGCGCGTTTCAATGCCGAGATGGACGCGCTGAATATCGAGCGCGCAGATCACAGTCCGCTCGCCACCGAAGTTATCCCCAAGATGATTGAGATCATCGAAGGGCTGATCGAGAAAGGTTATGCCTATGAGGTGGATGGCGACGTCTACTTCCGCGTAACCCATTTCCCCGACTATGGGAAGCTGTCCAAGCGCTCGCTGGATCAGATGGAAGCGGGTGCGCGCGTTGAGGTCGATCCGCGCAAGGAACACCCCATGGATTTTGCGCTGTGGAAAGCGTCCAAGGAGGGCGAGCCGGCCTGGGACAGTCCCTGGGGGCCAGGGAGACCTGGCTGGCACATCGAATGCTCCGCCATGTCCATGCAGTTCCTGGGGGGACAGCTCGACATCCATGGCGGGGGCCACGACGTCATCTTCCCGCACCATGAGAACGAGATTGCCCAGTCCGAGGCTTACACCGGCAAAGCGCCCTTTGTCAAGTACTGGATTCACAACGCACTGCTGCGCCTCCAGGAGGGTGAGGAGAAGATGACCCGTCACCTGGGCAACATCGTCAGTGTGGAAGAGGCGCTGCGGAAGCACAGCACGGACGCGATCCGCCTGTTCATCCTGTCTTCGCATTATCGCAGCCCGCTGACGTGGAAATCAGAGAGTGTGGAGGCGGCAGAACGGGGTGCAGAAAGGCTGCGTGTGGCGCTGAGGGACTACCCCGCCAGCTCGGAGGCAAGTCGTGGCGATGCTCTGAGCGGAGAGGCGGAGGCCGTTCGTCGTGAGTTCATCACCGCCATGGACGACGACTTTAACACGCCGCGGGCCGTTGCGCAGGTCTTTGACCTGGCGCGCACGGTCAACCAGGCGCGCGACAGCGGTGCACCTCCCGACTCGCTCGCCTTTGCCCAGGGCATCCTCAAGGAGCTGACGGATGTCCTCGGCCTGACAATGAAGGGGCCGGCAGGGCCAACAGAACCAGAGCCCTTTATTTCGCTGCTGGTCGAGGTTCGAAGCGACTTGCGCCAGGCGAAGCAATGGGCCTTGGCCGACAGGGTACGCGATCGCCTGGCAGAACTGGGCGTGATCCTGGAAGACGGTGCTGAGGGGACTACCTGGAAATACACTGCTCAGTAGCAGATGGCCAGACCAGAAACCCGGTTTCTCTGCGCAGCGTCTCGCCTTCACTTGGACGAGGCAGTGAAGCCGGGTTTCTGCTATCGGATTCTGCGAATGGAAACCGGAGCGTGAACGGTCATGCAAGAGATCATCTACGGCCGCAACACGGTGTATGAGACCCTTCAAGCCGGACGTCGGCGCTGCGAGAAGGTACTTCTCGCTGGGGGCACTCATGAAGGTGGCGCAACAGGCCGCATCCTGGCTGCGGCGAAAGAGCGGAGCATCCCGGTACAGCGCGTAGCGCGACAGCAGCTGGACCAGCTTGGGGCGGTGAACCATCAGGGTGTGGCTGCTCAGGTGGGCCCATATCCCTACGTAGACATGGGCGACGTTTCGTCTCTCACCCACCAGCGTGGCCAACAGCCTTTTCTCCTGCTTCTCGATTGCCTGCAGGATCCGCAGAACCTGGGCACTCTGCTGCGTACGGCAGAGGCGGTGGCCGTGCACGGTGTGATCCTGCCTCGCCGCAGGACAGTTCAGGTCACCCCGGCCGTGAGCAATGCTTCTGCTGGTGCAGTGGAACACCTGCTGATCGTGCAGGTGACAAACCTGGTGCGCGCCATGGCCGACTTGAAGCAAGAGGGGATCTGGGTGGTTGGCCTGGAGCAGGACCCACGGGCGCGAGATTACCGGCAGGTGGACCTGAACATGCCGCTGGCACTCGTGGTTGGCAGCGAGGGGAGTGGGCTGCGCCGATTGGTGCGCGAACGCTGCGATCTCTTGATCCAACTCCCTATGGGGGGTAGCATCAACTCGCTGAACGCTTCTGTCGCTGGCTCCATCGCCTTGTATCAGGCATGGCAACAGCGGCTGAACCATGACTCAGGCGGGTAAGAATGGGCGAACGGACCGCTCTGCGTTGCCCGCGCGCAGTGTCACGGGTGCACCGTAGGCCGGACCGGATGCAGCTACACTACGGCAGCGCGATCCTGCGGATGCAGTTGTTTCCCGAGTCAGCCACATATAGGCTGCCGTCAGGCCCCAATGCCGTCCAGAATGGATGATCAAACTGCGCCACCGCGACCGGCCCGTCTGTGCTCCCATATTGCTGGCTGCCAGCCAGCGTGACCACCTGCCCGTCTGGACGGATCGCGCGGATGCAGTGGTTAAAATCGTCGGCCACGTAGATGTTCCCGTTGTGGTCGATGGACGGGCCCATGGGAAAGTGGAACTCCGCCTCGGCAGCCGGGCCATCCATGTAACCGCGCTGCCCGTTGCCCGCTACAGTCGTAACCCTACCATCTGGTGCGATCTTACGCACCCTGGGCCACCCCGGCAAGTTGTGCCCGTAAAAGGCCTCCGCCACGTAGAGGTTGCCTGCTGCATCAAAGATCAGCGAGTTGGGCGCACCGAACCTGGCTTCCAGCGCTGGGCCATCCGCGTAGGCCCGCTCTTCGCTGCCGGCGATTGTGGTGACCATCCCATCTGGGTGGATTCTGCGGATGCAGTTGTTGTCCAGGTCAGCGACCAGGATGTTGCCTGCAGCGTCCAGCAGGAGACCGTTGGGTCTGCCAAAGCGGGCTGAGTGAGCCGGTCCATCTCGATAGCCGACCTCGCTGCCGGCCAGCGTGCTCACCATGCCATCGGGCGTGATGAGCCGAACGACGTTGTTCCACGAATCGGCCACATACACGTTTCCGGCGGCATCTGCAATGGCATGTGTGGGCCAGAAAAAGCGCGCCTCAGCGGCTGGCCCATCCACGTAGCCAGCGCTCTCTCCGCAGACTCCGGCCAGGGTGGTAACCATGCCCTCGGGGCTCACCTGACGAATGCAGTGGTTGAAGCAATCTGCGACCAGCACATTGCCCTGCGCATCCAGGCTTACACTGCAAGGCTTGTGAAAGCGTGCCTCGTCCGCAGGGCCATCCACATAGTCGCGGGCCAGGGGATGGCACTTGCCGGCAAGGGTGGTGACAACGGTGCCGCCCGTCAGCAGGCCAGGAATCGGCTGCGTTTGGTGGGCTGTGGTTGGGACACCAGGAACCGAAGGCGTCTCAGGGCTGGGAGTCGGTGGCGCCGGCGCGGCGCACGCCACCACCAGATGGATGCTTAGCAAGCATACGAGAAG
>JBFEPU010000084.1:0-10259 GCA_041549915.1 Anaerolineae bacterium
AGCCCCCTCCTCGCACGAGCTGTGGCATCGCGGCATGCCGTCATTATAGGCCAGCAAACCTGGTAGACAAAGCGCGAGGACGTGCAGCTCCTACGGGCAGGCCTGGATGGCTGGACTCTGCCTTGGGGGGACGCGCGAGGGAGTACGCTGCCTTAGATGAGCGGACTGCAGGACGCCAGTGTCGCACCGGGGGTGCCCAGAACTCGTGCTCTTGGCGCTCTGCAAGGAGTCTTGGTCCTACCGAGACAGCGCCTGATTCGACAGTCCTTGCCGGAGCAGCTTCTAGGGTTGGTAGACCCATTCGTCGAACAGGGACCCGAGGTCGCACTTGCAGTGTTGCTCGGCCAGCTCTTGGAAACTGTCAGCTGTGGCGATGCCCCACTTGTGCGTAGCGTAGTAGTCGCGGAGGAAGGCATCAAAGACAGACTGGCCCATTGTCTCTGCCAGGGCTTCGATGAAGAGCGGCCCGCGGCCATAGACGATGGCTCCGTATTCTCTGCCCTCGTAAGATTTGACAGGCAGGCCGATTGGGATGTCGGCATTGTCCACTCTGGCCCATCGCTCCAGCAGCGAGTCCCGGAAACCCTCGCTTGCGGGCATCCCATAGAGATCCTGCCAGTACAGGAGGATGGCGTATTGAGCCAACGCTTCGTCCAGCCAGGGCTCGTCCAGCTGGTCATTGCCGACGGTGCTGTAGAACCATTGATGGCTCACCTCGTGGGCAATCGTCGACTCCAAGTAGGCGGGGGGATACTCGTCTCTGGGCGGATACAAGCGAAGCGCCATGGCCGTGATGCCAGGGTACTCGATCCCATACGCCTGTGTCAGAGTTCCGACGATGTCAAACTCGGTGAAGGGGTAGGCGTCGAGCCGCTCACCCAGGATGCACAGGGCGTCCACGGTGTAGCGAACGGCCGCTTCCGCACCAGCCCTGAGTTCCGGTGGGGCGTAGCTATTAATGATGGTCTCACCATGTTGCCTGCTGACAACGACATAATCCGCGCTGGCCGCCAGGTAAAAGTCGCGCATCGGTCCTGCGGCGTAGGTGACTTCCTGGCGGCCCCCGGCTGCACGGTGCTCGACCTCAACGCCGGAGGCGACCATGGTCAAAGCAGCGGGTGCACTCACTCGCACCAGATAGAAGCTGCTATCTGCGAATATCACGTCTCCCTGCCGAGCGGGGACCTCCACGTTCCAGCCCTCGTCATCATAGACCGGGATCATGGGATTGAAGTGGGCCAAGGCAAGCACACCTTCTTGCAGGCCGAACATGCCATAGCTGACCTCAGCTCTTGGAGGCACGTCGACGTAGAAGGTCATATCGATGATGACTTGCTGTCCAGGCTCCAACGGTGGCGCTAGGGGAACGCGGAGTGCACTGTTCAGCAACTCGTAGCCCGGCTCTACCTTTCGATCGTCGACGGTGAGTGACTGAACTTTCGCGGAACCACCGAACAAGTTGGGGAATAGTCGGAAGTAGAGCTCCTTCAGCGCCTCCGCCGTTTGGTTTGTGTAACGGACAGACTGCTGGCCATCAAGCTGTAGGAGATTGTCTGCGATGCGTAGATCCATCTGGTAGACAGTGGCGCCATCGAGCTGGCTTAGGACATCCTGTTCGCTGCGAATCAGCCCACTGACAAAAGGTGAGCGATCGTCCCACGCCTCGCCGAGCGGTGTGGAAGTGACCGCGGGACGGGCAGCATGGGTTGCAGTGGGTGGATTTGGAGGGGCCTGCGACCCACACGCCGGGAATGACAGGACAGCAAGAATGAGGAGGGTGCGGGCGAGGCGTGTCACGATATCGGCTCCTGTCGTCTGGTATCTTGGGGCGCTTGGGCCCCTGTACGCTGATTTATACACCTGGGGATCGAGCCGAAAGTTCATCCCGGTGTTGTGTTCACGGAATCCCTCATCGACCTGCTACTGAGCGCCAGCGGAGCAGGCTTCGCACAGCCAGTCCTGCACCCTTTCGTCCTTTCCTTGGATGTCGTGGGTTCGCAAATGATAGACCCTTAGTGTCCCGATCGACTCGACGCGGGGGGCTCTGCGTCAGGTGATACCGCGGATCGGGACGAGCTGGCGCTCGTTAAAGAAGCCGTATTCATATTTGCCTTTTCAGCACACGTCGTATACAATCACCGCTAGCTACTGGGTTACGCAAGGGGGGCAACCATTGCTCGACGAAAGACGGATCCAACGCAACAGACAGTGGCTCGAGGCTGAGCAGGCGCGGCTGCAGGTTGAGCTGCATTCTACGAATGCAGCGATGGACGAGCGGGAACGACCTGGCTACGGCACCCACATGGCCGACAATGCGAGTGAGGTGTTCGAACAGACCCGCAACCTCGCGGTTTCGCTGAGTCTGCAACGTACGCTGGAGGATGTCAACCGGGCGCTTCACAAGATGGACGAAGGGGTGTACATGATCTGCGACCGTTGTGGTCAGCGGATCGATCCGGCCAGGCTCAAAGCGCTTCCACATGCCGTCCTCTGCAAGTCTTGCCAGGAACGGGTGGAGCTTGCCTCGCGATCCCGCTAGGCGTTCTCGAGCAGCGGAGAAAGAGATTTGAAAGTCAGGCGGTCCAGGGATCTGACCGTCCTCGGCGTAGCATTCATCGTATTGGCCGCCGATCAGATGAGCAAGTATTGGGTGCGCCACAACCTCATGCCCGGCGTGCCATGGGATCCTGTAGGGTGGTTGCGCCCGATCCTCAGTTTCACCTACATCACCAACACAGGTGCTTCGTTTGGTCTGTTCCCCCAGTTGGGCGGGTTCTACGCTCTGATCACCGCGGCGGTCATAGCTGCCATTCTGTTCTTCTACCGACGCCTACCAGCGGATGGCGGGTTGGTCTTTTTCAGCCTGGGTATGCAGCTGGGCGGTGCGTTGGGAAACCTCTCCGATCGCATCTGGCACGGGCACGTCATTGACTTCGTAGACCTGAATTTCTGGCCTCTGCATGAGTGGCCGGTGTTCAACGTTTCGGATAGTTCGGTTGTCGTCGGTGCCTGTCTCCTGGCCCTCTACCTACTGCTGGAAGAGAGCCCAGCTACCTCTACCTCGGGCACCGACTCTGCCGCCTAGCACGTCCACCCAGCCGTGCGCACCACCCGGTGGCCCACGAGAATCCTGTCAGCTTCTCTTCGAGTCGTACTGATCGGGCAACACGCGGGGCGAACGCAGGAAGGACAAGACGAACGGTGTTCATGCGCACTGTAGGACCCGCCGTGCTCGCCCCGGCGTCACCCCGCGCACCAGCCGAAGTGGGCCGCCGGGCCAAGGAGTTCACGGCCGCGAACTGCTGTCCACTGGGTCACTGCTGCGCGGGCAGCATTGTCCTCTGCGGAGCCCGATAAGCTCACCAGAGCGGTCGTGAACATTGCCTCTGCAGGTTGATCCACGCACCAACCCCTACCAGCCGCGGCAACCAAACGGCAATCAGGCGGAAGGTCAGTGTCGCCGCCAGCGCCACAGACGGCGACACGCCGGAGCGGACGAGGAGCGCCGTCAGCGTGGTCTCGGTGACGAGCAGGCCGGCTGGCAACGCTGTCAGGCCGCCGAGCACATCCGATAGACTGAAGCTGATGACTGTCGCGTGGAAGGGCATGGACTGCCCGAAAGCGACAAGCACCAGCTGCAGGCTGAGAGCTCCGAAGACGGCACGACCCAGGTTCCCCAACAGCAGCTGTGGACCCGCCTCGGAGCCCAGGGTGCGCACTGCCTGACGCAAGGTGACCAGCCGCTGCTCCAGAGATGTGGCGGCCACCTGCGTGCGCCCCCAGCGAGTGCGTATCGCGTTCAGTCGTGCAAGCAATGCGTACCGCCAGTCTCGTTTGTACGGATCCGACAGCGCAACGACGAGGAACAGAGTGCCCAACATCGCCATGGACGCCAGCAGGGCCAGCGACGTCCACGGCGGGACTTGCCCTCTCTGAAGGTACACCACGAAAGCGCCGAGTACCATCAGGGAATAAGCAGCGCTCTGTCCCAGAGCCTCGAGGTTGGAGGTGAGGAACGTCTCCCCCAAGCTGCAACCGTCATCATTCAGGTACCTGGCGCGCAATGCGATTCCACTCAGGCCAGCCGAGGGGAGCAGCATGGTGGCGAAAGCAGAGGCCAAAGTGATCTGGAGTACGCGCCACAGGCGCAGCCGCGCTCCAAAAGCGAGCAGTATGCGACGCACCACGTATGCGTGAGAGACATAGCTAACTCCCTGACAGACGAGTGAGCTGATGACGGGCAAGAGGCTAGCCTGCCGAATCAGACTGAGAGCGTCCGTCATGTCCACCAGTTGCGGAATCAGCAGGTATAGCCCAGCCAGGAGAAGTCCGACCAGGAGGATACGTCTGAGCCCGGTCCTGCCTATGCGATCGAGCTGGGGAGGGTTCGGTTCAGTGCTGTCGTTTTCCATAGCGGGCGGATTGGGCTTCCTTCTACAGGGGCCGATGACGTGCTAGGATCTCAAGATGACTGGAAGGTGAAGCCGATTTCCTGCTTTGAGGCTCAGGGCGATGAGGCCGCCGTCTCGGGCGCAGGCAAGGGCCGCAAGATCCTCTCCCTCTGCGTGCAAGCTCGTGGTGTTACCTGGAATGGGTATTGATCGGGCGAGCTTTGGCGACTCGGGAAGGTCAATCGATACCACGTGTAGACCAGCGGCTTCTGCGGCGACGTAGGCAGAGCTACCGTGCACTCGGACGTCCCGAGCTGAGCCAGGGAGCGGAAGACTACCGACTATCTCCGGCGTGGCTGGATCCGAGATGTCAATCACGTGCAAGCCCTCGCTGCCGTCAGCAAGGTAGGCGTATTGCCCGAGGAGGGCGATGTTCCAAGCATTCCCTGGTGTCTCAAAGTGCTCGCCAAACTCATGGGCTGCACTGGGCTCCGCAACAGAGATGACGCGCAGGCCGCCTTCGCCGTCAGCAACATAGACGTACTCGTCACCAGCGACGACGTTCAAGGCTTCGCCAGGCGTATCCACGGTTTGAACGATGGCCGGGGCCGCCGGGTCGCTCAGGGAAAGCACCCATAGGCCCGACTGCCCGGCAGCGACGTAGGCGTATTCACCGTGCACGTCGACCCCGTTGGCCGGGCCAGGTCCGCTGATGGCGGAAACCTCTGCCAGATCGGCAGGATCGGCCACAGAGATCACCCGCAGTCCACCTTCGCGGTCGGCAACGTAGACATACTCTCCAGCCATGGCTACGCCTATGGCATCGCCGGGCGTATCCAGGGTGTCCAGCACAGTGAGCTGCCCGTCCCGATACGAAACAGACTGCAGGCCCACCACGCCGCTCGCTACAAGGACCCTGGTGTCTTCGACCGCAACGTCCAGAGCGTCGCTCAGGACTGCGTACGAATGGATGGGCTGTGGCTCGCCGGGTGCACCGATGTCAAGGGCCTGGACCCCTCCGGGCCCATCGGCCACGTAAATGCGAGCGCCGCGAATCGCCACATCGTAGGCTCGGCCCGGCGTGCTATGCGCTCCAACCTCTGCCGGCGCAGCGGGATCAGTCACTGAGATGACACGCAGACCGCCGTCCAACGCAGCGAGGATTGCGTAGCTCTCCCCATCCACCGGACCCTGCGCGATGCCCACTGCCGTGGCAATCCCGTCGGGAATCGGCTGGGAAGTGACCAGGCTTGGCTGCTCCGGAGTGCTGAGGGAGAGGATCTTGAGACCATCGTCGCTCGCCGCCAGGTAAGCGTATCCGCTGGCAACAGCTACGTCGAGCACCTCATAGACCTGCAGGTAGGCGCCGACCTCTCGAGGACGCGCAGGGTCGCCGAGCGACAACACCCGCAGCGCACCCCAGCGTGCAGCAACGTAGGCATAGGAACCCGCAATCTCTATGTTCAGAGCTTCTCCCTGCAGGTCAACCGCTGGATCGATGCGAACGGGGTCCGTTGGGTCGCTCACATCCACGACGACCACGCCACCCTCGGCGGCAGCCACATAGGCGTACGTTCCGGCGACAGCCACGCCGTTCGCGGAGCCTGGTGCCTCCATTGGAATCGAGCCCACCTCTACAGGGGCGGCCGGATTCACCAGAGATACGATGCGCAGCCCTGCTGCACCAGCAGCGACATAGGCATAGCCGTCGGCAGTGGCCAACCCGCGCACGATAGCGGGCAACCTGATGTTGCCAAGAGGCGCCAAGTCGGACGCTGAGAGGACGGTCAAGTTTGGTCCCACCCCCACACACACGACGGTTTCCAGTGTGGCTATCGCATAGCTGGCCCCGCCCAGCTGGTCCAGGAATGGATACGGCATGTCGGCAGCAGCCGCCGGCGCAGTGATGCCAAGCAGCAAGACCAGAGCGAGGACTAGGCGTGTGAGTGATCTGGGCGCAACACTGGTGTTCATGATCGTCTACGTCCTTGGCCTCCAGGCAGGAATCCCAGGCACCATAACAGACTGAACATCTTGTCGGGAGAGTTGGGGATGTGCATGAGCGAATGCCATTCATGCCCAGCTGGGATGGATTCTAGTTCAGCTTCTCGATCTTGTCAACGCAGGGCGGCTGGCGAGGCTCTTGATGGCTCCAGTCGTGCGATGTGCGCAGCGCTGATCGAAAGGGCCGATGACGAAGGCCGTGGAAAGGGCAGAGCCCCGACATCCAATGCACGTCGAGGCTCTGCCGCTTATCGGTCCTGAAGGGCTACTGCCCAATGGTGAAGACGGTGCCGTCGCTTCTGCCATACACTTCGGGGAAGTACATCTCATAGGCCTGTGTGGGCATGGTCAGGAAGCGACCTGGAATGCTGGCGCGGATCAGGTACGTGTATTCGTAGGTGCCCTTCCCCAAGTAGGTTGCGAAGAGCACTATCTTCTCGTCGCGCAGTTCGCTCTCGGCAAAGTACGACCAGTATGCAGCTCTGCTTGATGGCATACCACTCTGCTCAACGAGTTCTGGCTCCTGGTAGGTAGTACGGGTTGTCTTGAGGCTGATATCCAGGGCTTCGCTGCCGGCAGGCAGGGGATCCTCCACCACTAGGTAGTGGAGGTCATTGGGCGCAATCAGGGTCAGCTTGACGCGCAGTACATCGCCTACCTGGGCTGTGTCGACGGGTTGATTTGGCGCATCCAGAAGCGCATACTGTCTTGACACGACAATCCCCCGGTCGAGTGCCCCTACATCCTCAACCGGCAGGTAGTAGCGAAGGTACATCGAGTAGTAGAGCTGTCCGCGGTCCTGTCCAGCCGTTGGCTGTGCCTGAGTTGCCAAACGCTGCAGGACGACATGGTTCATCTCATCCCGCAGGAGATCCACGACGGCTGCTGAGAGCTCTCGCGTCCGGTCCAAGTCCTGTGTTGTCACCGTCCCCTGGCCCAGCTCTTTGCCGTTCAGGCTGACCTGGAAGTCGTAGCCGGCCTGAAGCTCGCCGCTGGCGACCATATAGTCCGTTAGGGCCATGACGGACCAGGCAGTCTCCTGGGTGGTTTCCCAGTGGCCTGCCTTGCGCGCCGTCATCAGCCAGCGAACGGCGTTCGGGATCACAGGATTCCGTGGGTCAGAGCGGACCAGCGATTCGAGGACTATCGCAGTGCTGCGAGTGTTGGTGTTCATCGTCCAATAGTCGACTGTTTCCTCTTCCCAGTGCGCGCCGGTGGCACTGAGTATCGCAGCGTTGGTCAGGTCACTCAGCAGGGTGTTGACGCGCGCATCCTGCTCGGGTTCCAGGATGCGTAGTGCCATCAGGAGGAAAGCCTTGCCGTAGGTATCCAGGGACCCGCGTTTCTCAAACAGTGCCACCGAGCGTCCGAGGTCGCCCTGACCATAGTCAGCCAGTGCATACAGAACGAAGGCACGAACATTGTTCTGGTATCTAAGCTCGCCCAGCGGGGCATCCAGCGTGCCTGTTAGATATCTGGCCGCGCGATCCATGACGTCACGAGAGACGGCAAAGCCTGTGCCCTGGGCAGCGTTCATGCCCAGCAGGACATAGGCCGAGATGAAGGGATGGCTGTCGTCGGCCAGCCACCAGCCCCATCCGCCATCGTAGTGCTGCAGAGCGTAGATGCGCTGGAGACCCACGCTAACGTATTGCGGCAACCTTGCCTCCAGCTCAGCATTTGATATGCCAAGCTTCTCCAACGCCCGGTACGTGATCACGTTTGGCAGAAAGCGGCTGATCGTCTGTTCGATGCAGTCGTAGGGATACTGCTCCAAATACTGCAGTCCGCCGCGCATGCTGGCTGCGAGAGAGGGGTCCAACTGGATACTCAGTTCACCCTGGGTTGGATCCAGACGCTCCGGTAGAGCGAGCGTTTCGATGCGTGTTTCGCCCGCGGGGACCTGCCCCGCAGTGGCCACCAGCTCGGGCGTGCTGTAAAGGTAGACGGGGAACGTCAACTGTAGCGCATCGCTCAGACCAGGCGTGGCAGCCCGCCATGTCAGCACGGCTGAGCCAGCTTCTGTCACTCGAGCTTGCCATTCGAGCGCTTCCCTGCCATGGGCCCCTATCTCGATCTGCTGCGCGCTGTTCTCAATGAGGATTCCCTGACCTTGCAGTGAGACTGCCACTGTCAGTGGCTCAGGGGTGTTGTTGTGGACTACTGCGCCCAGCTGGACCTGATCTCCTAGCACAAAGAAGCGTGGTGCCACAGAGCGTATCAGCAGGTCCTTGCTGGTGACAATGTCAGCGACACCCTCACCGATCAGCGTATCTGCGGTGACGGCCTGGGCCGTTGTGCGCCACGTTGTCAGGTTGTCTGGCAGGTCCACCGTCACCGTGGCCTCGCCCTGTGCATCGGTGCGCACTGTGGCATTCCAATAGGCTGTATCGAGGAATTGCTTGCGTATCGCGTCGCCATCCTCCAGCCCTCCGGAGCCACCTTTGCCCGATGGCGGTTGCGCCTGCTGCCGATAGCGGTCGACAGAGATGGCCAGCGTGGCGCCCGTGCGGACGCCGAGACCGCGCTGCCGGTAAAAGTGCTCCACCATCGCTCCTCGGGCGCCGTTGGTCAACGCGATGATCGACAGGTCTACCAACTGCACCGACAGCTCGGCCTCAACTCCCCTCCCCTGCGGGTCGGTGGCACGCAGGTCGAATGTCGCGGTATCCCCGGGCTGGTAGAACGTTGTCCGGTCAGGAAGAATCTCTACGCTCAACTCCTTCTCTGCGATCGAGATGTCAAGGTTCACGTAGCCCACGCGGTAGGAAGGCACCGCATTGTTGAGGTCTGTGCCCTTCACCAGGACGATCGACACATACACGTTCGGGGCATATGTGGACAGAATCGGTATCTCGACCTGGTCACTATTGCTCTGGAGCGTGAGCACGCGACGCTCGTAGATATGTCCGCGTTCTAAGGTGAGCAGCGCCTTGACCTGGCCCTGGAAGGGTGAGGGGATGAGAACGCGCGCCGTCTCACCCGGTTCGTACGATCGCTTGTCTGCAACCAGCTCAATGCGATCGTTGTTCTCCTGCCGCCATGAAACATATGTCGTCCCGCTGATCCACAGGTAGGTCGAGCTGCGTATCTCGTTGCCCTGCGCGTCACGGGCAAAGGCCCGCACACGGTATGAGCCACCCTTTTCTGGCGTGAAGCCAACAACCGCGGTGCCCTGCGCGTCGGTCGTCACGCTGGCGGTGTACACCGCAGTCTCCTCCAGCTCCCAGCTCCAGTAGAAACGACCGTCATCCGCCTGCTGCTGAACGTTGTACCAGTTCAGTTCCAGGAAGCCGATCGTCATCGGCACATCTGCCACCGTCGCGCCTTTTGGATCCAGGGCGATCACGTCAACCTGATTCTCTTGGCCGGCGGTTCCGATGTACTCCCGTGGCGCCAAGCCCACATAGAAGGAGCCCTTGTGCACGATGGCGCTGCTGCGCCCGCTCACTTCCTGGTTGCTTGGATCGGTGATGGACGCCTCCAGGGTAAAGACTTGGCTGTTTGTGCGTGTTGAGATGTCGGCAGGAAGGCTGACGATGAAGGTTCCGTCTGCGTCCGTGCGACCTGTGCCGGCCGTGACCAGCTCACCATAAACCGTCTGTTTCTGGCGTGAGTCATAGTCGAAATCGTGGAACGAATAGTGCCTGCGCCTCGATTGCGGCACTTGTGTATTCTCAGGCCAGGTGAAGTAATGGTCCTGCGTCATGAGTCGCCAGCTGACCTGCGCATCAGAAACGGGACCACCAAAGTAGTAGCGCGCGGAAACCTGGGCGTTGATTTCGGCGCCCTGGATGTACTCCGCTTTGTCGGTTGAGACTGTGACCTCAAACTCCGGTTTTCGGTACTCGGCCACACGGAACC
>JBFEPU010000085.1:0-10234 GCA_041549915.1 Anaerolineae bacterium
AGCTTGAGGAGGCAGAACCAGCTGAGGTGTCACAGCCTGGGGAAGCAGAAGCGAGCGAGGAGATGGTGCCGGTTGAGGAACCCCAACTTGAGACGCCAACTGCTGCCATCGAAACCGAGGTTGTCGAAGGCGAACCTGCGGCACCAGAGCCGCCAGTAGGAGAAGCGACAGAGCCATTGGCCGCCGAAGAGGCGGCATCGCCCGAACCTCCTCCGGAGATACCGGTTGAATTGCCGCCAGAGGAGCTACAGGAGTCGTTGTTGGCCGCGGAGGCACCAGCATTGGCGCCCGCCGAAGAGATCCTGTTGGAGAAGCCACCGCTGGAAGAGATGCAGGAACCACCGTTGACCGTAGGGCTAGCATCCCTTGAACCCCCCGACGAGCCTCCCATGGAGGAACCCCCTCCTGAGGCAATGGATCAGCCGTAGAGTCGTCTCACTCTTCTTGGCTGATGACCCAACACATCGTCCAGGAAGCCCCTTTCGTGAGCCAATGACATCGGTATCGCGGAGCCGGACTCGCTATGTGTGACCCAACGAAGAAAAAACTGCAAGATGAGCTGCAATCCGCTCTGAAAGAGCTCGAGCAGTTGGACTCACGGTTGCAGCAGAAAGCGGACTATGGCCCAGGCAAGGGAGATCCCGCCATCTATGAATGGGAACTCACCCTTGCCTTGCGCCAGCAAGCCCAAGCCAAAGTGGAGACGACTCGGCAGGCACTTCAGAAACTCGAGGACGGGCGCTATGGGATCTGCGAACACTGCAGTGAGGCCATCAATCCGGAGCGGCTGGAAGCACTGCCGCTGGCGACCTTGTGCATCAAGTGTGCCCGCTCACAACGACGCTGAAATCGTCAGGAGCAGAGCGGCTGCCGACAAGCTCGGCAGCCGCTTTTTTGTGCATGACCCGTGAAGGAGCAGTGCGCTGTCGCTGGTGCTTAGGCCGCAGCCAGCACGGCGTATAGAGCAGCAAAATCTGCCCAGACGACCAGTCCCCACAGCGGTTCCGCCAATGCTGCATAAGCTGACAATAGCGCAGCGACAACCGCGATGGAGAACCATAGGCGCCTGCTGGGCCGCGGCTTGAGGTAGACAAGTAGGGCCACAAGCAGACCAAAGGCTACAGTCATTACCCACACCACTGATAGGGCGGAGCTCTTGGTCAGAGCGATCGGGGCCCGAGGATCCACGAAAAACACGGGGGCACCATCTTCAAAGCGCACGTGAATGCGCTGAATGATCGTCAGGAAGAGCATCGTGTACTG
Organism: Anaerolineae bacterium; assembly: GCA_041549915.1. GTDB lineage: Bacteria > Chloroflexota > Anaerolineae > UBA2200 > UBA2200 > JBFEPU01. The sequence continues at coordinate 1,264 of JBFEPU010000085.1, forward strand.
GCCCACCGCGGCCACCCCACCCCAGAGCATACTTGTCAGCAGCTGATCAGTCCTGCCCTTGATCATCAGGTAACGCGTCCTTTCCTTTCGGATAGCCAGCTTCAGCAGCACTAGTACAGTCAGCCCATACCCCATCGGCAATACTGGCACGGGGCCAAAAGACGCCATGATGCGCCCTGGCGAGGATTCCTCTTGTGGGCGACGAAGAGACCATGCGCAAGCTGGACATCGTCAACACCGCCTCGGCCTGCACATGGAAGAAGCTCTTCTGCGTAGGAGGTGGAGACTCAATACGAACAGGCTTTCCCTACTTGCCTTCCGAGTAGAATCCAGGCTTGCAGAGGACCTCCATGATCCTCATGTCAAAAAAGCTCTGTGCATTGGCGGGTTGAAGCACGACCGCCGTATCCGCCCCACGGCCAGTGCCGGCAATCACAACAGCGGGCTCCTGCACCCGAATCAGCCCGGCATCGGCCGCCATCAAGGCAATTTCACAGACCACTTTCATCCCTTCGCCGAAGATGCGCAGGGTGTAGGCAACGATCTCCTCCAATTCATAGGTGCCTAGTTTCTTGCGGACGGCACGGCCAACTCCACCAAAGGCGTGTTGACCGGTCAGGATGCGCCCACCATTGGCCTCGATCAAGCTGCGGTTTTCCTCTGTAAGCTCCTGGTAGTTGGCTTCTTTGAAACCCGTCGAGTGCGTGACCGCTACCACGTTGTGGCCTCTGAACACCTCTGTCGCACGCACACCGGTTTTCCCGGTCGTCGTGGCTACTACGACAGCCCGGATGCCGAGTTGTTCCGCCCGCGCCTTGGCAATTCGCAGAACCTGGTCGGTGTTGTCCCTGCCTGACCTGCCGAAATACGTACAGTTGACCGTGGAATCGTCCATCATCTTCCTCCCAGGTTTATGTGGTTAAGTACCTTTTTCGTCTGGCCCTGTCCGGATCGGTCTGCGGCCATGGGGGTTTCGGCATAGGTTGGCCCAAGCGCAATTCGTCACGAATCCGGCGTCGTGCCGCAGCGCGACCATGTTGCTGTCCAACCCCTGCGCGGGAGTGAGAGAGCATTTGCAGCGGGCTGTGAACAGCGAGAGCAATCTGGCCGGTCGCCCATGGACAGCCGCCACCGACGTGTATGCCCACCTCTCCGACGGGGAGTAGTCGTCGATGCCGCCGCGCCCATCCACCCTCGGGCAGACTGTCCTTCAGGACAGAGTCATGGTCGCTCATGAGCCGTCCATCTGCCGAGGGACACGCACTCTGCCATGCTCTGCAGACCATGGTGAAAGAAGCTTGGCCATGATCAACATTGCGCACGAATAGAGCGGCAGCTGATCGGGGGCTGCTCCGAAAACGCGACAGATGCAAGGGGGAACATGTTCGAAGGAAATCACGCCACAGGACGTGCAAAAACGGGGTGACATTGACGCCACCCCGTTGGGTCCTATCTTGCCTGCTACAATGCTCTGATCCCCAGATACAACCGCCCCCTCGTCAACATGCGTAGGATGGTCTCCGGCGGCTTCTTGTCAAGCCGCCCATGCAGCTCAAGCACAGACAGCGGCTTGTTGCCATTTGCCAAGAAAAGACGGAAGATGCCTTCGAGGAGCGGAGTATCCACCGTAATGTACCCGGGCTGCACGCTGCAGCAGGCGCGTATGGCTTCCCAAATCGCATCTACTTGGGTTATCTCGGCTGTTTCAGGATCAATCATGTCCACTATCTTCACATCGGACAAGTCGCCGACATGATCCCGGCATTCTTCGCACAGCAGATCCTTCAAGAAGACGCGGATATCCTTGTTCTGTTTCTCCCACCACGACAAATCGATGTGAAACCTGGTGTCAACAGTTGCCCTAAGTCCTCTCACAGATACTAGTCCTCATCACTCGCTGCATACTGATAGACACGATCCACAATCAGATCATGACGGTTCGAGCTTGTGCGCTCGCTCATATCCTGTGGCGTCTTGTACGTCGCGCGGCCTAGCAAACCGTCGTAGACCCAGTTGCCATCGCCTACCGGATCGAAGCACGCCCTCCTCGTCAACTCGGCGAAGATGGGTACGGCGCCACAGCGAAGTGTCATGTTCACGGCAGAATACAGCGTCTTGGCATGCACCAGACCCTGTCCGCTCAGCTTTGCCAGTTCGGGGAAGATCATGACCAAGTGTTCGAAAAGAGCTTCAGCGCCCTCGACGGTAGTCCACAAATCATCAAGGGCATCGACAGAGGTCTCAGCAATCAGCACATTCTTGTCATATCGGCAACCGTAGGCCCTGCGCTGCATGCTGAAGTTCAGATGACCCCTGGACGCGGTCGCTTCCCTGATCCACTCACTCCGTCGCCTTCCCCTTTCGTAACTGACCAGGAAGGTGAAAGGGTCATCTCCGGGGCGCAGCTCGAGCAAGGCACCGACCGGCAGGTCGTGCCGTTGGTACCACTCAGCGAGGCCCCAGGCGTAGCGCTGGCTCGGCACCATCCAGCCCGAGATCTTCTCCCTATTGAGCGGGTCGAGAAACGTGACCATGAAGCGGTCGGCAGGCTTCTCCAACAGCATCCCCAGTGCCCGCGACGTGAGTGGCAAGGTGCCTTCACGGCGATGTGGGTAGGTCAGGAGAATCTCCACGCTGTCAGTGGAACCGGACACAGCGGCCAGCTTCCCGTCCAGCTCGTCCGCCTCATCCCCAAGTTCTGCCACAAACTCATTCAGCTCGCGGTTGAGCCATTCGCCACCTTTTGCCCGGTAGGCGGGCGCCAGACGGGATGGCGTGCCGCGAACGCCATCAGGGATCAAGGCGCTCAGGTACCAGGCTGACTTGGAGCCAGTGCCTAGCTCTGCAAAGCGCGGGTCGTGGTTGAGTCCGTGGCTGAGTGCATACTCTTGGGCCGAAGCCTTCGTCTCGGGTGGGAATTCTACTTCCTCGAGAAGCTCAGAAAGGGTCAGAGGCTGACCACGCTCATAGATCATTGCCTCGGCAATGTTGAGATGGAATGGGGTCACCTGTGGGATCAGTCCGCGCAAGTACCAGCTTCCGGCAAAGTGCACGAAATCATCACTCTGGGAAAGGGCATTGTCCACTTGCTCACGAACATTCTGGCCATAGAGTGCGTACAGTTGGTCGACCGTCAGGAGATCAGTATCCTCAAGCAGAGCTGCACTTCCCTGCAAGGCGTGATCCGACTGCAGGCCAGCGGCAAACTCTCGAGAGGCGCTCTCATTCTCCAGTTGTACCTTGATCACGCAGAAGGGGCCATAGCGCGGATTGTTGCCGTCTCGCACCGCCAACACCTCAGCCGCTGCATAGTCAAACTTAGGGAATACGATTCGCTGCCCCACCTCGTACTCATCCTGCGGCTGGTAGATCACCCCTCTGTCACCCTGCTTCAGCAGTGCCTCTTCTTCCCTGTCGCAGCGATGTTTCATTATCCGAAAACTGAGTTGCTCAATGGTACGAGGTTCGCTCTCCTCTACAAGCCATTCGTAGAGGTGCTCCAGATCTTCTCCGTTTGCGGCGAACTCCTCTAGCCAATACTCTGCTGTCTGCGTCCGCCTCGTTGGTCGAACAGCCACCAGTCCTCCGTATCACTCTAAAATGTCATACCAGCCAAAAGGCCGAGCGCTTGCGGTAGCAATACCTGCATATCCCCGATGCGGCATGTACGTCAGCGGGCAGGCGTTGTCGCGACTGCCACAGTACACTGCGGTTCGCCTTTCCTGGCGCACAGCTGGCGATAGGTCCTTTCCAGGAGTAGGGCATCCTCCTCCAGGTTTGGACTCTCGCATATCACTGTGCCGCCCACACCTCTGTCGATCAGAGCGTGTAGCAGCTCCTCATAGCGCAGATCCGATGCCGCAAGGTTGAGATGTTTGCGCTCTCCTGCCTGCGTATGCGCCATACCTTGCAGGTGAATGTGCATGTCCCGAAGAGCCGACTCACCCAGGACTCGCGCGATGCGATCCAGAACTGCCCAAAACTCAGAGTAACCGTTAAGCTCACCAAGAGTGCGCGCGTACAGATGCCCGAAATCCACGCACGGGCTTACACCATCCGTCTCTGCGCTTAGCCGCAGTATCTCCTCCAGGGCACCAAACTGGCTCGGTTTGCCAGCAGTCTCAGCACGCAGGCAAACGGACAGTCCCTCGTCGCGCATCCGTGTGGCAAGCGACTGCAACTGAGCTCTGATTCGCTCATAAACCAGCGACGGCGGATCCCCGTGATAGAATGCGGCATGGAAAACCACGTTCTGCGCGCCGCACTGAGCAGCGACACGGGCCGCTCGCAGCAGACGCTCGCGGCTGGCCAGCAGTTTCTGCGGGTCCCTGGAGTTCAGATTGATGTAGTAAGGTGCGTGCGCGCTCAGGCGAACGCTGTGTTCCTGAGCCGCTATGCGCACAGCGTGGGCCGATCCCTCCCCCATCGCCACGCGCCGCACAAACTGCAATTCCATCGCGCCAAGGCCCAAGGCGCGCACCCGGGCGATGCCTGCTTTGCTGCTATACTTCTCGGCACTGTGAGGGATCCCAGCTGTCCCAAAGAAAAGCGAAGCCTCACCCATCAACCCGGCGCTCATGAAAAAAGGAGTTGATGTCGAAGAGAAATGCCTGACGCCTGGCGCATTCACTGCAGATCACGTGAACCCGATCGTAGCTACGGCCTTGCTCATCCTGCAAAAGCGCCTGCATCCGCACCATCCACCGTCCACCACAGCCCGGACACGTATGTGCACAAACGTAGGCATATTCATCTGCGACACAGTTGACGGGTATGGCCTCGCTGCTATTCGGAAACATCGACCTCGCCTGAACATGAAACAAAGGCTTGTGTTGCGCAGCCCTACTTGGAGGCCTAGCCAGCGCAACCGAAGCCTTGGCGATATGGGCGAAACAGGACTTGAACCTGTGACCTTCTGAATGTAAGTCAGATGCTCTCCCAACTGAGCTATTCGCCCATACGCGGCTATTATATGTCAGGAAGCAAGCTTTTGTCAAACCTTCCCGTGCAGCTACATCTGCTCGGGTGCGGTCATGCCCATCAGATGCAGTGCTCTCGCCAGCACGAGTCTGGCGGCCCGAACAAGCTTGATCCGTGCCCTGGATAACTCAAGGTCTGCCGGGTCCGAGGACACAACACGACAGTCCCGGTAGAAGACATGGAACTGGCCAGCCAGATCCTGCGCGTAGTGCGCTAGGTAATGCGGCGCCAGGTTCAGAGCGGCAAGTTCGACCACCTCTGGCAGCATCAGCATGCGACGGATCAGAGCCAACTCAGATGGATGGACCAACAGTGTGACCAGGCCCTCATCATCGTGCAGCTCCCGCTCCTGAGCCAGGCGCAGGATGCTGCTGATCCTGGCATGGGCATACTGGATGTAGTAGACCGGGTTCTCGTTGGACTGCTCCACTGCCAGGTCGAGGTCAAAGTCCATCTGGCTCTCCGCGCTCCGCGACAGCAAGAAGAAGCGCACCGCATCGGTGCCCACATCCTCCAGCACCTCACGCAGGGTGACGATATCGCCTCTACGGCGGGACAAGCGCATGACCTCGCCGCCGCGTTTGAGCGTGACGAGCTGGTAGATGACGATAGAAAGCCGTTCGGGCTCGAGGCCCAATGCCTGCATCAGGAAATGCATGCGTGGCACATGGCCTTGATGGTCAGTTCCCCACACGTTAATGACCCAATCAAAGCGGCGGCGCACAAACTTGTCATAGTGGTAAGCGATGTCGGAGGCAAAGTACCCAGGCGCGCCGCCAGAGCGGATGATGACTTCGTCCTTGTCGCCACCCAGGCCGGTGGCAGTGAACCACACTGCTCCGTCACGCTCAAGGACATGGTTGCCCTTGCGCAAGAGGGTCATCACTTGATCAAAGACGCCATCGCTGTACAGTGTTCGTTCAGAGAACCAGCGGTCATAGTGCACTCCCATCAGCGCCAGGTCTGTGCGGATGGATTCCAAGGCATACTCAAGGCCAATGTCGCCCAGGGCCTCCAGTGCCTGTGTGCGCTCCATGTCCAGGAACTTTCTGCCATGCTCCCGCGCTGCCCGCTGACCCATGTCAAGCATGTAGGTACCTTGATAGGCGCCCTCGGGCAGTGACTCATCCTGCCCCAGCGCCTGCGCATACCGTGCGTAGAGGGTCTCGGCGAACAGTCCCATTTGCGTGCCGGCATCGTTCACGTAGTACTCACGTTGCACATCATAGCCGGCCGCGGCCAGCACATTGGCCAGCGCGTCCCCAATCGCCGCGTTGCGGCCGCTTCCTACGTGGAGGGGCCCCGTCGGGTTTGCACTGACGAATTCCACCTGCACCTTGCGCCCCTCGCCGATATGGACGTCACCGTAACGTTCGCCAGCGACGAGAATCTCATCCACCTGCCGGGCCAACCACTCTTCGGAAAGAGTGAAATTGATGTAGCCGGGTTTGGCCACTTCGGCATTTCCGACGTAGCTGGTCTCGGGCAGTCTATCCACGATAATCTGAGCAATGCGCATGGGGGCCATACGTGCCAGACGGGCCAACTGCAGGCATACCGGAGTCGCAAAGTCACCATGGGCGTCTTGCCTGGGGCGCTCCACGGGAATCTGCGGTATGTCAAATGTGGGCAAGTCGCCGCTCTCTTGCGCTTCCCTGATTGCCTCATGCGCCAGCGCGGCTATGTCTTCGCTGAGCATCGTTCACTCCATTTCTCGCCAGTTGCGCCCCGTTTTGATGTCCACCTTCAGGGGAGCATCCAGTGCATACGCGCCTTCCATGATCGACGTGACCATCTGGCCCACACGTGCTACCTCGCTATCAGGCACTTCCAGCACCAATTCGTCGTGCACCTGCAGGATCATCTTGCTGTCCAGACTGGGGCTTTGCAGTTCATCGTGCAGGCGGATCATGGCAATCTTGATGATATCCGCGGCTGTGCCCTGGATGGGATGGTTGATCGCCATGCGCTGGGCGCCCGCTTTCAGATTGCTGTGGGCCCTGCTCCCGGACAGCAACTCCGGGAAATACCGCTTGCGACCCAGCAACGTTTCGACATAGCCCTGTTCTTGTGCTTGCTGCTTGACTCGTGCTAGGTATCCCTGCACACGTGGGAACTGCGCAAAGTACTTGGAGATGAACTCAGCAGCTTGCTCTCGCGATAGCTCAGTCCGTGCCGCCAGCCCCCACTCGCTCATGCCGTAGATCAGGCCAAAGTTGATTGTCTTGGCCAACCGTCGCATGTCGGCCGTCACCTGATCAAGCGGGACGCCGAGGATGCTCGCCGCGGTGCTGGCGTGAATGTCTTCCCCGCGGCGGAAGGCAGCCAGCAGGTTCTCATCACCAGAGATATGCGCCAGAATGCGCAGCTCTACCTGCGAATAGTCCGCACCGAGCAATGAGCAACCAGGCCGCGTGACAAACGCCTGGCGCACGCGCCTTCCGATCTCGGTGCGGATGGGGATATTCTGCAGGTTGGGATCGCTGGACGAAATCCGCCCCGTCACCGTCCCGGTCTGGTTCCACGAGGTGTGCAGACGTCCTGTACTGGGGTTAACCAGAAGCGGCAGTGCATCCACATAAGTGGATTTGATCTTGGAGAGCTGACGATGCTCCAGGATTAGGTCAATCACCGGATGGGCACCTTGCAGGCTCTCTAACACACCGGCCGCAGTGGAGTAGTAGCCTGACTTGCCGCGCGACACACCATCCGTGGGCAGGCCGAGTTTGACAAAGAGCGCGTCGCTCAACTGCTGCGACGAGTTGAGGTTGAGCGGGTAGCCAACCTCCTGCTCCACTTGCAGCGCCACTTTGTTCAGGCGCTGATACAACTCGCCTGACATCTCTTTGAGGAACTCCACGTCCAGCGCCACACCGGTGCGCTCCATGTCTATCAGCACCGGCACCAGGGGCATCTCCACCTCGGTGAAAAGCTCCCACAGCTGCCTTTCCTTGAGCAACGCCTCCTGGCGCGTCACGAGGCGAAAGGTCATGTCGGCGTCAGCTGCGGCGTAGGGAAACACGCGTTCCACGGGCAGCTGATCCATCGTCAGCTGGCCCTTGCCTGTGCCGATCAGATCCTCGATGGGAGTCATCTCCACGCCGAGTTCCTGCCAGGCAAGCCCCTTCAGTCCGAGGTTGCGGCCCGAAGGATCCAGCAGGTAGGCGGCGATCATGGTGTCGAATCGCAGACCTTGAACGGCCATCTCATGCTGATGAAGCACAATGAGGTCGTAATTGGCATTATGGGCGTACTTGGTGATGCTTGCATCGGCAAGAACAGGACCAAGGTGCTTGCGCACCACGTCCAGAGAGAGCTGCGGCTTGGAGGCAACGACGGGCAAGTGGCCGACCGGAATGTAGGCACCTTCCCCCTGTTGCCACGACAGAGCGATGCCCACCAGATCTGCCTGCACCGGGCGCAGGGAAGTGGTCTCGGTATCCACGGCACAGGCCCCGGCCTTTCGTATGCTGGCCACCGCATCGCGCAGGGCGGCCTCGGTGTTGACCAGCCGGTAGTTCCCCACCACTGCTTGCGCTGCGCCCTCGCCCGCCTCTGATGCGAACAAGGGCAACTGTGCTGTCGGCCGCGCGGTTTCTCCTGGCAATCTCTTCAGCAGGCTGTGAAAGCCCAGCTCACGGAACAGAGCCACAACCTTGGAGCGATCATAGGCGCTGAGGCGGCAGTGATCCAGATCCATCTCGATGGGCAAGTCTGCCACAAGCTGGATCAATTCCTTGCCACGGCGTACGTCCGCTTCCTTCTCCTCCAGTTTCTGGCGCAGTTTCGTTTGCACTTGGTCGATGTGCTGATACAGTTCCTCCACGTTGCCGAACTGCTTCACAAGCTGGCTGGCCGTGACCTTGCCCACACCAGGGACACCGGGAATGTTATCTGACGGGTCGCCTTTCAGACTCTTAAAGTCGACCAGCTGCTCCGGCTCCAAATCATAGCGCTCGCGGATAGCTGCCTCGTCGTACATCTTGCTGTC
>JBFEPU010000086.1:0-10185 GCA_041549915.1 Anaerolineae bacterium
TGCTCCAGATCTTCGGGCGTCAGCGGACGGGACAGATCAAAGTCATAGTAGAACCCATCCTCGATGGCTGGGCCAATTGCGATCTTCCCATCAGGGAACGCTTCCAGGACGGCCTGGGCCATGACGTGGGCAGCAGAGTGCCGCAGTCGCTTCAAATGGTCCTCTTCATGTTTGTCAGACATTGCTTCTCTCCTTCTTCTTCATCAGGAGGCAGGTGACCACAAAGGTCACACCCTCAAAGTCCCCGGTTCATTGCTCGTTGCGCCAAGCCTCCAGTCTCGTCATCCGGGGAAGCTTCTGGGAGCACTCTCGGCTCTAGCGGCCAGCGCAATACTCCGTGGTGCTAGTCTCATCTTCGGCCATTGCCCGCCTCCTTTCGCTGCAAACAAAAACCCTCTCACCCCTTGGGGCGAGAAGGTTACTCACGCGGTTCCACCCAACTTCCAACAACGGCTGCCGTTGTCCTTATTGCGGCCGGTAACGGGTGCCTCCGGAACCCCTTAGTCTGCTCACCGCAGGCTGAGCATTTCGAGGGCCAGCTCACAGGTGGTTTTCGCTGGTTTTGCGCTAAGAGGGTTTGCAGTCGGTGACCCTCTCTCCCTGCAGCTGCTCCCCCAGCTACTCGTCCTGTTCACAGCCGATAGGTGGAGGCCACGATACGCTCGTGGCCCTTTGCCTTACGAACTGAATATACAGGAGAATGGCGATTTTGGCAAATCAGGATAGGCCCGTGCCCGTCAGTTCCTGCGGTCTCACTGCTTGGCGTTGGCGGGTTCCTGAAACTCACGTCCCCGCCCTGCTCGACCAGCAAAGTTTTGAGCAGACGAGCGCGACCTTGCTTGACATTTCAAGGATTGCGGTATATATTGCGCGTTGCGTCAAGCGTCAGTCGTCTGGGGGTGTCTGTAGCATGGGGGAATTGGGAGACCTGCTGCGCAGGACTCGCGAGGAGAAGGGTCTGCTTCTCGAGCAGGTCGAGCAAGAAACCAGGATCCGTGTCCAGTTCCTGGAGGCACTAGAAGAGGAAGACTATGACCGGCTGCCTGCGCCGGTGTATGTCAAGGGCTTTCTGAGGAACTATGCCGCCTACCTCGGCCTCGATCCGCAGGAGGTGCTTTCGCTTTGTCAGGAACCTGAGACGTTTGCTCCGGCTGTGGCTGCTCCCGCGATGCTGGACGAGCCCTTGGAGCCGGTAACGATACGGCGGTACTGGCAAGTGTTGGTTCTGGTATCTGCCGTCGTTGTGGTCCTGGCCCTGTGGGCATACCAGCGGTACTACGGCGGCACGTTGCCGTTCACACGTTTCGTGGCGACCCCCACGTCTGTCCCGACCACTACGCCTACCAGCGTGCCGCCGTCGCCAACGGTGCCACCAACCGTTGCGCCATCGCCCACACGGACGCTACGCCCCACGGTAACACCAACTGTTGTTGGCTTGCACCTCTCCATCGAGATCGTTGACCAGCGCTCATGGGTGCTGGTACTGGCGGATGGCGAGAGGGTCTTTGCCGGAATACTCGAACCGGGAGCCAAGGACACCTGGACAGCCAGGGAACGAATGGTACTGCGCTCGGGCAACGCTGGCGCCGTGCGCGTTACGCTCAATGGACAAGATCTAGGTCTGTTCGGCGAAACAGGCCAGATCCTCGAACAGGAGTGGACCATGCCAGGTGTGCCCACGCGAACGCCGGCGCCTACAACAGTCACTTGATGGCGGACCAAAACACGGTGCAGCCAGACCGGCCAGATGAAATACACTGGCCGGTTTTCGTTACAGTGGATTTGTAGCATGTGTGGTCTCTCAGCAGCTATGGCACCACAATTCGGCTGCATGGCCTGACAGACTTTTCACGAAGAGGGAGGACGACCCAGCTTGAGGAAACGGTTCTATCTCCTATCCCTGGGATGCCCTAAGAACACCGTAGATGCCGAAGCCATGAGCGGGCTACTGGCAGATGCGGGCTGGCGCAGAGCCAAACGACATGAAGACGCAGATGTGCTGATCGTGAACACTTGCGGCTTCATCGACGATGCCCGACAGGAGTCATACTCAGCGCTGCGCGAACTGGCTCAGGCCAAGCGCCCCGGCCAGCGCCTGTTGGCGGTGGGCTGCCTATCCCAGCGCTATGGCGAAGACGTACGGTGCACCGTGCCCGAAGTTGATGGCATCCTGGGCACGCAGGAATGGGCGAACATCGTGCCTTGCGTGGAAGGCTTGTTGGGCGTGCAGCCGCACGCCACTATACGACCCAGAAATGAGGTGTCGGTTGTCACGCCCATGCATCGCCAGGCCCAAGGACCCAGCGCCTACCTGAAGATCGCCGACGGCTGCAGCGCGCCTTGTGGGTTCTGCGCCATACCCTTGATCAAGGGGCCACAGCGGAGCAAAGCGCGGGACGCAATCCTTGAAGAAGCACGTCAACTGGTCACGCAGGGCGTGCAAGAGATCATCCTGATCGCCCAGGATACGACTGCCTATGGCCGTGACTGGGGGGAGCAAGACGGCCTGCCTTCATTGATCGAAAGCATCCTTCAAACGGCGCCTCAACTCCCTTGGCTGCGTTTGATGTATGCCTACCCGCAGCACGTCAGTCCGCGCCTGATCGAAACCATGGCTTCGCATCCCCAGGTGTGCCACTACCTGGATCTACCGCTGCAGCATGCTCATCCCAATGTCCTGCGCCGCATGCGTCGCTCACCCGATGTGGATGGCGTACGGCAGCTGATCACAGACCTGCGCCACGCGATGCCAGGCATCGCGCTGCGTACAGCCTTTATCGTTGGCTACCCAGGAGAGAGCGAGGAGGAGTTCGCTGCACTTCTGGACTTTATGGAGGACGCTCAGTTCGACAAAGTGGGTATCTTCACCTACTCCCCGGAAGAGGGTACAGCAGCGGCCAGCCTTCCCGACCAGGTGACTCGCGAGGTAGCTGAGGACCGCTATGCACGGGCAATGGAGCTTCAGCGGGACATCTCCCTGGCACTCAACCAACTGCAGGTAGGACGTGTCCTTGATATCTTGGTCGAAGGTGCTGGCGAGGGGATCAGCGTGGGACGCAGCTACCGTGACGCACCAGAGATCGACGGCTACGTGCTCATGCACGGCGAATGGTCTGCGGGGAAGATGGTGAAGGCGAAGATTCAGCGGGCGATGGAATACGACTTGGAGGGACTGGTTCTATCTGACTAGCAGGGACTGAGCGGGGGTCTACACCCCTGCAGTCACCCTCCCTTCACCTAGTGACTGCCAGCTGTCTGTCCCCTGCGTCGCTTCCAGAAGGCCGCGGCGAGCAGCTGGGTTCGCAGCAACTTTTCCATCAAGGGATCCGCGATGTTCAGCGCGCGACGGTCGTGCATGTACAGGGCAAAGGAGCGGGCGAAGTAGGAACGGACATCGCTGCACGCAGTTTCATCAAAGCCGTGGCCCAGTGGGAATAGCTCAACCACCCGCGCCCCGAGCTGGCACAGCCCCGAATCAACACCTCCTCCCTCAGAAAGCCACTGTCCGTCAAGCGCGCCACCGTTACCGAGCAGGTGATCGAGCAGATGTCCAATCGGCACCAGGGCCTCGAGCGAGTCTTGGGCCAAGTCAGACAATCCCACGTATGCAACGTTTTGCAGAGTCTGACGCTTCAGAAGCCCCTCGCCAGGCTCATACCGCGATGACAGATGGGTGATGACCACGTGACCGCCGGACTGCTGCAGCCAGAAACGCACCAAGCCGGTGGGTAGCGGCTCCAGCCTGGCGGCCGCAACATGAAATGGCGTCCAAACGTACTTGAAACGCCGCTGTGCCATTGAGGACGACAGCTCCAGCGCACGTGGCGCCACATGGATCCGATCGACCTTGAGTCGCTCCGCCGTTCGCTTGTCCATGATGCCTCCGAGCTGGTCTGATTATAGCTGCAGCCATCGGCCGTGCCAACAGACCGACAATTCTCCCACGCCTCTGCAGGGAGCATCCTCAAGCCATCCGGCGGTTGGGCCTGTCCTGTGCCGGACGCGCCCACGTGAGCCTCCTCTCGCCGCCGAGAGACTGTCGGTGCGTCAGCCGCCGCACATCCCGTTCCCTGGCCAGGCCAGACATGGTCGTGGCCTCTACTTGGTTGCAGGGTCATAGTATGCTAAACTACTGGTCGATCTCAGAGAAACGTGATGCTCACGATCATTATCACCGCATATCGCGAAGAACGCACTGTTGGCCGCGCCATTGAGGCTCTGCTTGCGCAGGATCTGCCACAGGAATATGAGTTGCTTGTAGTCTGTCCAGACGACGAGACGGCGGCTGCTGTGGCGGACCATGCTGCACAGAATGAGCGGATCCGACACCTCCGTGATGAGGGGAGAGGCAAGCCAGCGGCATTAAATGTGGCTCTGGGCGCAGCAGTCGGCGATATTCTCATCCTGAGCGATGGTGATGTGTACGTTGCCCCTGGGGCTGTACGGGCGCTCCTGGCTGTCCTCGACGACCCGCAAGTGGGCATCGTCAGCGGGCGACCTGTCTCGGTCAGTCCACGCGACACCATGTTGGGCTACTGGTCTCACCTGTTGGTGGATGCTGGCGCGCACCGCCAACGGTCGCTGCGAGCCGAGCACGGAGAGTTCCTGGAGTGCTCCGGATACCTGTACGCCTTCCGTCGTTCATTGGTCAGTGCAATACCAGAGGATGCGCTTGCAGAAGACGGGCTCGTATCGTACAGGGTCTGGCAGCAGGGCTTTCGCACCGCCTACGCTCCGGAAGCGGCAGTCTACGTTAGATTCCCCACGTCCTATCGCGACTGGATGACTCAGAAGATCCGCACTGCAGGCGGCTACGCCCAGCCATACCTGAGTGGCTCGCCTGGGATGAAGTCTTTCCGCAGTGAAGCTATACATGGAGCACTTGCCGCGATGCAATACGCTCGTGGCCCGCGGGAACTGGTGTGGACAGTGCTGTTGTTTGTGGCCAGACTGCATGTCTGGCTGCGGGTTTGGTGGGACGTGAAGTTGCGCAAGAAGCCCTTCGAAGCTGTGTGGCAGCGGGTCAACAGCACCAAGTAACCGAGGCGAGGGAAAATGGAAATCATACGGCGGATAGCCATCGTGCTGGTCAAGTTGATGGCAAAGATCTTGCTCCGAGTGAATGTCAGCGGCATGGAGCGAGTTCCAGCCAGCGGCCCGGTCATCGCGGTCACAAACCACGTCAACTTCATCGAGCCGCTGCTGCTGTATACGCTGTCGCCCCGCGAGCCCATCGGACTGGCCAAAGCTGAAATCTGGCAGAACCCGATCCTGCGGCTTTTGGCCCAGTCGTGGCATGCCATTCCCATACGGCGCGGCGAACTGGACCTCAACGCCATGCGCTGCGCGCTGCAGGTCATAAAGGAGGGCAGGATCTTGGGTCTGGCTCCGGAAGGTACTCGCAGCCACCACGGCCGCCTGCAGCGAGGCCGCCCGGGCACCGTGCTGCTAGCTCTGCGAGCATCTCATGCCCTGATCCTTCCGGTGGCTGCCCATGGGCAAGAGCACTTTGCCAAGAACCTGCGTCGCCTGCGCCGCACAGAGGTTCACATGGTGTTCGGGCAGGGATTCTACTTGGATCCAGGTGGCGCCAGGGTAACACACGAGATGCGGCAACAGATGACAGATGAGATCATGATGCAAATAGCAGCGCTGCTGCCACCCGAGAATCGGGGCGCGTACAGCAACCTCGCAGCAGCCACTGAACGCTACTTGCGTTTCCCAGCAGGGGCAAGGAGCAACCTGCACCAAGCAGTGGCCGCGGACTCCCCCCCAGCGCCCGCCCAGGCCGATGCAGTGGCAAACCCCAGCGAGGGGACCGGCCCATGAGGGTCATCGGGGGCCAGGCCAAGGGCCGACGCCTCCACTCGGTCCCCGGGCAATCCACGCGCCCAATCACTGACCGAGTGAAAGAGTCTCTATTCAACATCCTAGCAGACCGTCTGGTCGGCGCGCGCTTTCTTGACCTATTTGCTGGGACAGGCAGTGTGGGGATCGAGGCCCTCAGCCGCGGAGCACGCGAGGCTACTTTCGTTGAGCTGCACAATCGCGCTCTGACCACCATCCGCCGCAATCTGAAGGAAACAGGGCTCGGCGAGCGAGCGCACGTCGTGCGACGCGATGTGTTCAACTTTGTCAGCCACCACGAGGGCCGAGCCTTTGACATCATCTACGTTGCCCCGCCCCAGTACAAGGGGCTCTGGGCACGTACCCTGCGTGCCCTGGATAGCTCCCCCCTGCTCAGCCCAGAGACGCTGGTGGTGGTGCAGATCCACCCCAAGGAATTCGAAGCGCTTGAACTGACCCACCTTCTGCTGTCAGACAGTCGCAAGTATGGGAGCACGCTGTTGTGCTTCTATCAAGCCCAGGCGGGCGAAGAAGAAGGAGATTCCAGTGGCGTACGCCTCTAGAGCGTAGCCTCGCAGGCCGCCCATTCGCATGAGCCGTCGCTGGCAAGCAGACAGCTCACGGCTGCTGGTCTCCTGCGGTGCAGGGAAGTGAGGTGCCCACGCCAGTGTGGGATAATGTGGGATACTTGTGGGAAAGTGTGCGTTAGGCTTGCTGTTTGAAGATGTAGTATGTCGCGCGCTTGTCGCCGATCTTCAGCAGCAGATCGCGTTCGACCAGATTCGCAAGGTCACGGCGTATCGTCTCTGAACTCACACCCGGGCACAACTCCTGATATTCACGGTTTGTGATCCGTGCGTGCTCGCTCAAGTACTCCAGGGCCTGCATCTGACGCTCGTTCAACCCCATTACGCTCCATCGCCGCCGCGCGCTGCCTCTTTCCGAGCGAAAGTCCTCCCCTGGTCCGTAGAGGGTTACCAGAAAGCCGTTGGCTGTCTCTCGAAACTGCGGGAGGGGCAACCCCGCTTCTGCCATCCACCTGATCATGCGGTCTATTCCATAGCCCAGGCGTTCGATAAAGCCCATGTCAGAAAGCACTTGCACAAGCACTGCGTTGCGCGAGAACCGCTCATCAACTATGTTCTCCACAGTCACGTGCCCCGGCAACCGCCCAGGGCTGTAGAACTCCATGCGATCACTGAAGATCGAAATGCGGATGCCATCTCCGTGCACGCCATAATCCCGATGCGCCACAGCATTGACAATGGCTTCGCGGACGGCCCTCGATGGGTACTCGAGCTGATCCTCACGCTGCAACGACGAGATGCGTGCACCGGTGCGCAGATTGGCGAGGACCGCGCTCTCAGCGCGACGAACTTGCTCGGGCAGTGTGCCTCGGATGTCCTCACGTATGAACTCATCGCTCATCTCGCGACCGGCGTAGCGCACCACAATCATCTCGTTATTGACAAAGCGCTCAACATCCTTGGCAAAAAGGAGGACGCCAGCCACGGTCGGGCGCTTGCCCCGGCGTCCGGTCAGACAACCACGTTTGAGCAGCGACTCCCGTGGTGACAGAGCAGCTAGTGCGGGGACTGTTTCCAGATAGCGGTCGATCTTGTCCGGATCGAGATCCTCAAACGTCGCATCTCGCACCTCTCGCCCCTCATAGCTCATCTCGCCGCGCTCAAACCAGAGACGGCGCAGCTGCCGCGGTGAGAGCGGCCTGTTCTGGGTGCGAACGCGCTTCAGGTACTTCCCAGCTACAGCGTACACATGTGGCAAGCCACGAGGTACCTCGATCAGCAGCAAATCGCGCTCATCGTTCGCGGTGGCAACTTCAGGTACGGGGATGATCAGAGGAGGCTCGCAGAGCAGAGCAGCTTGCAGGACACGGTCCCGGACTTGGTCAACGTCATGCACGCCTTGAGCTGCGCCATTGACCGGAGAAACACCCAGCAGTATCGCCCCGCCTCCACTGTTGGCCATGGCGGCCATGGTTTCCGCCAGCCGGCGACGTGAGGTGCGCTTGGGCAGAAACTCTGTGGTTGGCCCACGTCCCTCTTCGAGAAGGGCCTGTACCTCATCACTGGTCAAGATCGTCCCCTCTTTGCACACATCAGAGCGATCTCAGGAGTGGGGATAGTCGATCTTCCACCGATTCTGCACACGAATCAGAGTCCAGCGCACCTCGACGAGGGCGCTTCTTTCACCAGTGGTTCGGTTGAACACCACTTTGACAATGACCACCGCTGACTGTGAAGCGTCCCCAGTCGCGTAGTAGCTCAGCTCTTTGACCATGGCCGACTGCAATTCGCCCACCGGCCAGGGAGACCCGAACTTCAACTTGCCTTCCTGGAGCTCCCTGCCCGCCTGCTCACTCAGGTACTCAATGAGCCCCGGCTGGGGATCGGTTCTGCCGATCGTCTTGTAGAAGGCAAGCACAATCTTCTCCGGATATGGGGTGTCCAGGATGTCGGAGGGGATATCCGCGGGGAAATCGACTTCAGATCTGTACGGAGTGACCAGGGTCGTGGTGTTCGTAATAAAGTAGGCATCAGCTTCAGGCCTGTAAAAGTGCCGTGTGACCAGTTGGCTGCGCTCGTACCCAGCACGGCTGGTAACCGTCACATCACGCGAATCCGGGTCATAGGAGACGCCATCCCTGCTGCGGAAGAACCCGACACAGCGATACAGTGGTGGATCGTCCTTGGGCAGATTCACCCCGCTCGGATTCAGGGTGAAAAACGAGAGCTCCTCAGGAGTCCTAAACAAAACCTCCTCGCGCACTGTACCACCTGACTGGGCCAGGACATCAACCAACGCTACCTCAGGCTGCACCTGCGCCATATAGTTCTCCTGTGGGATGCGCAGTTTGTACGGGTACACCATGGACAGGTGCGTGATCGGATCGGGCACAACGTCGTAGATCAAAGCCGCCACAGGTCCACGCTCGTCCACTTGATCAAAGCGGTAAAAGACCACCCACTCCGTCTGGCCGTCACTATCAGTGTCAACTCGCTGCACATCCAGCACACTCTTGCCAGCTAACACATCTTTCGACAAGCTGATGACTTTTCTCTCCGGCTCCAACGGTGGCGTGGAAGTACATCCGCTTAACAAGCTGACCCATAGCACAGCCAGGAAAAGGGGGCAAGCTAGGGTTAGTGCATGAGCCCACTGCAAGCCGCTGCTACGATGGTTTGACCGCCTGACCATAGTTCTCCACACTCCGCCTAGTCCTGGCAGACGCACCATCTACCGTGGTTCTGCGCCGCTTGGGCAGAAGAGCAACAGGCAGGACCTGATCCATCCGCTCCACAAAGACAAACTGAAGACGCCGCTGCACTTTTCGAGGCACATCAACCAGGTCTACCTCATTCCTCCTGGGCAGCAGCACGGTTTTCAGTCCAGCACGGTATGCGGCCAGCACCTTCTCTCGCAGGCCACCCACCGGCAGCACACGACCACGCAGGGTGATCTCACCTGTCATGCCCACCTTGCGGTGGACGGGCCTATGTGTCAGTGCAGAGATCAACGCGGTGGCCATGGTGATACCAGCAGATGGTCCATCCTTCGGTATGGCTCCTTCGGGCACATGGATGTGAAGGTCTATCTTGTCAAAATCCACAGTGCCTGAGCCGAGTTCCTTCGCATGCGCTCGTGTGTAGCTAACCGCCGCTTGGGCTGATTCTTGCATGATCTCACCCAGTTGCCCCGTGAGCAGCAGGTTGCCTTTGCCAGGCATCACCGTCACCTCAACCGAAATGGTGTCTCCACCGGCCTCGGTCCACGAGAGTCCCGTAGCCACACCCACCTGATCTGCTTCTTCGGCCTGCCCTTGCAAGAACCTCGGCGGTCCCAGGTACTTGGGCACAGTCTGCGGCATGATGTAGCGTGGTGGCCGCTTGCCTTCGGCCACCGACCTCGCTACCTTGCGGCATATGGTAGCAATCCCACGTTCCAGATTGCGGACGCCAGCTTCGAAGGTGTATTCACGGATCATGGCCTGAAGCGTCGTGACCGGAAAACGGGGCTGTGTCAAGCCGTGTTGCTCAAGCTGGCGGGGTACAAGGAATTGCCTGGCAATCTCAACCTTCTCCTCTTCTATGTAGCCAGGAAACTCGATGACCTCCAGTCGGTCCCGCAGCGCAGGCGGGATGGGATCCAGGATGTTGGCCGTCGTAATGAACATCACCTTCGAGAGGTCATACGCGACCTCCAGGTAGTGATCTGAGAAGCAAGAGTTCTGCTCAGGGTCCAGGGCTTCCAGCAGAGCCGCGGAAGGATCACCGCGGAAGTCAATCCCCACCTTGTCGATTTCATCGAGCATGAACA
>JBFEPU010000087.1:0-9742 GCA_041549915.1 Anaerolineae bacterium
GCTCAGGTGCTGCCATTCTCCCTGTCTCCCTGCTACGGCAAACCCGGCACAAGGAGAGCCAGTCGAGCACGGAGGGCTGCGCGTGGTCTGCTTGCGGTCCGTCGTCCGGACATGCTATAATCACAGTGCGACGCCCGATGCATGGGTGACGCCCCTGATGGAGAAGAGTGGTTGAGAGTTCCCAAGTGTGCAAGAGTCGGGTAGCCTGGCCTCAGCCAGTGAGCAAGCCTTGCCTGTCACCTCTCTTAGCAAAGGAGGCTCTTCTTTGGATAAACAGAGAATGATTCGCGCGATAGAAGCATCGGCGGTCTTGCTTTTCACCATCCAGGCCGTGCGCACGCTGTTCTCCGTGCTGTTCGGCGTCATCTACGACGCCATCTTCACCGGTCCGCTGACGCTGGGAGCGGTGGTGATCAATGTGCTGGTCTTGGCCGCTTTCCTGACGCCTCTCTTGGCGCCTCGCAGGTTCGCGCGGCCGTTGCTCACTGTCTCGTCGGTGCTGGTGTACCTGGCGCGAGTCCCCATGACGGTGAACGACCCGCAGGCCCGGCTCTACAGTTCGCTGCTCATCTTGGCAGCGGGCGGGCTGTACGCTGCGTCGCTGCTGACTGTGGCCCCTAGTCTCTTGCCGGCAACCATGATGGCGGCACTGGCCTTTGACCAGTTGCTGCGAGCCTGGGGCAACACCTTCGACGTCACACTCCGCGCGGGCTGGCTGCCGGTGCAGCTGGCCATCTCCGCGGTGCTGCTGCTGGTCAGCGTTCGTGCAGCCAGGCTCCGCCGTGTGGATACTCCTGAGCTTGGCATTGGCCTGCTCGGAGGGCTGGCTGTCGGCGGTATGCTGTTCCTGCAGACCTCTTTGCTTTCCCTACCCAACGCCATCGCCCGATGGAGCACCTGGAGCTACTCGACCTTGGTTCCATCCCTGCTGGTGGTCACCTTGCTGCCGCTGCTGTGGGGACTTCTGCGCCCGGTTGCTGGTGCGCTTCCGGGGCGCCGCCTGTGGGGGATCATTCTGTTGCTGCTGGTCTGCGGCGGCCTGGCGGCCGGCTATTTGCTCACGGGTTTCCCGGCGGCCGTAGCCCTTCTCGTGGCGCAGCTGGCGGTCCTGCTCTCCCTTCCCGCGGTGTTGCGCGAGACCAGGGCCGAAGGCCAGCACACCGGCTCCCGGCTGGCGGTGGGTTTGCTCCTTTTCCTGGTGATGAACTTTGCCAATGCCTTTGCGTTCACCTACGCCTATACGCTGGACTTGTTCCGGGGTGCTGGGCTGCCGATCTTTCTCCTGGCTGGCCTGCTCTCCACGCTGCCTGCGGCGCTGCGCGGACTGCGTCTCGCAGAGTCGCCTGAGTGGGGTCCGGGCGGGCTGGTGGTGGGCGTGGCTGCAGTGATGGTTGCCCTGAGCCTGGCGTTCGCGTTCCCACCAGCGCTGCAGATGAAGGAGGCAAGGCCGAACGTTCGCGCCGCGACCTACAACATCCACTACGGCTACGACAGTGACTGGAAGTTCTACCTGGAAGAGATGGCCCAGACCATCGAACAAAGCGGGGCTGACATCGTGGCAATGCAGGAAGTGGACGTCGGGCGTATCACCAGCTACTGCGTGGACGATGCGCTGTGGCTGGCCAGGCGGCTCAGGATGGGTGTCTACTACCTGCCGACGGTGGAGCACCTGACCGGCATCGCGGTGCTGTACCGCTTCCCTGTGCAGGAAGCCGAGGGGCAGCTGCTGACCAGCCGCCTGGAACAGACGGGCATTATACGGGCGCGGCTCAAGGTCCGGGATGACTCACTTGACGCCTACGGCACTTGGCTGGGCCTGCAGCGTGAGGAGCGAGCGGTTCAGCTAACCGAGGCGCTTGACTTTATCGGGCAGGGACCGGCAGTTCTTGGGGGCGACTTGAACTCGACGCCCGACTCGCCCGTGTACGAGCGCTTGGCGGGGGCCGGTTTTGTGGACCCATTTATCGCTGGTGGCTTTGAGCCCCTGCCTACGTCGCCTTCTGAGGAGCCGCAGGAGCGCATCGACTATGTCTGGGTCCGTGGGCTGAGACCGGTCGACGCACAGGTGCCAGAATCCACTGCTTCGGACCACCGCATGGTGGTGGTAGAGGTGGCTTTGCAGTAGGTTGACAACGGTCCTCTAACCGGGCAAAGGGACAGTGGTCGCCCTTGGCCCTCGTGCAGCATCTCCCGCGGAGCCAGACATGCGGCCACACGAAGACCGGGTGGGCGTAGAGCATAATGGGCACCTCGTCTTCGCAAGGCGAACGGCAAGGGCCCATTCTAGTCGCCCGGCTTGCAGGATGCCGTTTCACTCTGCGTGCCGCTCGACGGATGCGAGACGGACACTGCAAAGTGGGTGACTACAAGGGCATGCTAGCGCTTGCCAGACTGCAGCATGGCCTTTCTGATGGTGATTATCTCGTGCAGATGGGTGCCGAAGACGTCCGGTTGAATCTGCTCCAGTATGTATCTCAGGCTTTCGCAGCCGGTGTCCCAGTATCCGCTGTGAGCGCCGAGCTTTCTCGTGCTCGTCACGGGGATGTCGGTAACCTCGCCCAAGTCCTCTCCCTGCAGCAGGTCAGGAGCGAGATCCCAGTCAGCGACGATGTTCCGCCAGGAAAAGCCGCCCGCGAACTCGGCCTTGTCAATCTTGTTGCAGAAGCGGGGCCCGTAGGGGCATTCGGCTCGTTGGTCGCGTGATTCCTGAAGATTCCTCTTGAGCTGATCCCACGATCCTTTAGTCGGCGGTGACAGGGCTGTGGCTTGTCCAGGGCCGGCTATCTTTCCCAGGCGCCGCCTCACCGTTGGGTTGTCGCCCAGCCTGCCCAAGACACGTTGTGCAGCTCGGTTGTCGACCAGGCGCGGCAGGGCATCCCTTAGACGCCTGGTCACCGGGTCCTCCAACAGGATGTCGAGGAACGTTTTGAGCGGTGACCCAACAGTGAAGTAGGTCTTGATTCTGCGCTTGCGCGGCGTTGGCAGAGTGCGGGAGAGCACTTCGAAGCTGATGATGCCTCCTAGAGAGTGGCCTATGACGTGGATCTCGTCAAACTGCAGTTCGTGGAAGTACTCAATCTGCTCCTCGAGCTGACGTCGCATGCGCTCGGCTTGCTTATCATCGGACGCGAAGATTTCGGCGTCCCCTACGGCGTCCTGCTGTAGCCATTCGCCAAAGGCCTCCAGGAACCGAGAAATCGCAAGTCTCCCAGGGAACCCTGGCAGCCGTTGAAGGGTCTTGTTCAGTCCCATCGCCAGTGCAACCCACCCGGCCAGCGCCAAGAAAGTGCCCCCTACGTACCAGGAAACATACTGCCGCCACCCCCAGGGCGCTTGGCGTTCCAGCCACATGGAGCGGACGGTTCGAAGGACGTCCACAAAGGCAATGGCAGCGATCACGACCTGCAGCACAACCCAAAGTTGTGCCCAATCCGGCAGAGCCGCGAATGTTGCGTTCAAGAGTGGAACGCCGGCAAACTGTATGTTCAGCACAGCCTGCGCCACCTCCTTCGCGCGCTCTGGAAACATGGCGATCAACCCGGCAAGCGGCGACAACAGCACAGCCACAGCCCGCCGTGCAAAGCCGAGCGCGATCAAGAGTGTCAGTGCCTGTCCTGTACACAGCAGTCCACCGACCACGAGTAAGGCCAGCTGCCCAAGCCGGCTCTCGTCCAAACTCATCAACCTGGTGACTGTGTTCCACAGCCAGCGCCATACGCGCACCAGGGAGTGGGGCTCGATGGCGCGCTGCCAATATGCCTCCTTGATACGGAACAAGTGCTGGCCGTCCATCCACGAGACCTCAACGTATTTGTCCTTGTGGCTCTCGTCCACGTGGGCTAGCAAAACAAACTCCCGGCCCGAGACTGTCGGCACGCTGATCCTGCTCAGCAAGTCGTACATGGTGTCAACGAGGCCGGTCGCAAAGCCGCCCAGCACCTGCAGTGGTTCGTGCCGTCCAACACCGTGGATGATGACAATCCCGTGCTTGGTCATGCGGTCACCTTTCTTCGCACCGTCTGCTGTCATTGCTTCTGGCCCACGCAGATGGCAACGCCAAGCGCACCATCTGGATGTGCCTCTCTTCATAGATTGACGCGGCTCCGACCGTGGGCGGTTGACGTCTTTCGAGGTTGATCCGCCCGGGCTGGTCGGTGCGCTCTGGCTATTGCCCCGCCGCGCGGGGAGTCCAGGTGCCTGCTCTGATACTGTCCCGGTCGGGTCCCATTGTCCACTGCGGTGCCCAGTCCGCCGAGGCTTGCCAGGCTCGACAGGGGACAGGTTCAGCGCTTTCGCACTCTTCGAGCGTAGGCTTTTCTGCTGTCTCCCACAAAGGTCAGCGAGATGTAGCCGCCGTCCTTTAGCTCTTCGGTGGAATACACCCGGCAGCGCTCATTCAGTTTGCGCACCGTCTCCGGGTCTGGCACGTTGTCGTATGTGCCTTCGTAGGTGGAAATGGCAGCGTAGCGCGGCCGGCCATCGGACGCCTTTTCTGTCTTGCCTGGCAGGATCTTCTCCAACAGGTCAGCTGGCGGCATGCCTGTATGGCTTGCGTGGTGGCTGACCTTCAGGAAGTGTACCTCCTCGAGCACACCCTGCTTATTCATCTCCTTCCAACTGCGCTTCTCGGCGTCGGCGGCGAAGAGCAGTTTCCAACCGCGCCATTCCAGGAGGAAGACGATGCTGCTGTCGTTGTTGGCCTTGTCGATGGCCAAGAGGTTGTCCAGATACCCGCCACGGCGCATCTCGACCAGGTCGTAGAATGTGCCTGCGTCCACGCCACCCGGCGGTGTAGAGGCGGTCAGGCTGGGCTTGGCTCGCCCCGCACCGGGCGTGACACCCAGCGCCATGGGTTGAAACTTGCCGTAGTAGATCGACGTATCCTCCTCTGGAGCCCAGACTGCAAAGCGCGCCTCGTGGAAGGGATGCTTGCCCTGCAGCGAGTCTTCCGGATGCGCAGGGCGAGGGCGGTGCAAATACGATGTTCTCTCCTCCCCTGCGAGCAGCCGCAGGCGGTCCACATGGAAGGCAGTAGTATTGGGGTTGTTGTTCAGCATCAAGGCATAGAGGAAGGGGTTCTTCTGCTCCGGAGCCGCCTCCAGGAAGCGCTCGACGGCGCTGAAGATCTGCTTCACATCATCCAGTGCCTTTTTCGCCGTGGGGTGATTTTCGTAGTAACCAGGCTTGGATGAACCTGTGAACCAGGAATGGCGCACACGCAGCTGGTCCTTCAGCGCCTGGCTGGGGAAGAGCTCCTTGTCTGCGTACGGCAGTCCCTGCACGTGATCCCAGTGCTCATGGGTCATCACGTAGAGATCGAGTGGTTGCCCATTGAGGACCTTGAGCACATGGTTGACTACCGGCGCAAAGAGGGCATCTTCATGGCCACCGGCCTCGTCACTCTTGGCGTTGCCCACGTCGATCAGGATATGACGGATCTCGGTGGTGCCATTCGGAGCACGATCCGGCACTGAGATGAGGATCGCGTCACCGAAGCGGACGTTGTAGACGCGTACGCGCAGCTTGTTCATGATCACACCTCCCCTATGACGTGCAGCATTCTGCCTGTGCCGCGGACGCGCATCAGGTCACCCGTTGACTCGGCTGGGATCACGGAGCGCAGTGGCCTGCCTCGTAGGCCCATCGCAAGATGTCCGAACCGCAGCACGTCCTGGTCGGCCAGGCGAGCGAGCATCAGGTCCCGGTCCTCTTGCTGTTCATCCTGCTCTTGGGGGCGGCCGCTGAGGTCCGAAGTCATCAGGGCGCGGACAAGCTTGGTATCCCAGTCAATGGCCAGAGTGGTGCCGACGGTGATCTGCCGCTGGCGGGGCAGGCCGAAGCCGGCTCGGTTGGCCTCCACTGAGCCCCAAGAGACTTTGAAGAGGCACTCTTTGACTTGGCGAGGACCGTCGCGGTGGTAGTACAGCTTCTCGACCTTGAGGCGTGGTTCTACGTGGAACGGAATCCTGCGCGGAATGTGCAGGAACTTGCGATTGCCGTCCGCGAACCGATAAGCGGCAAAGTCGCTCTCCAGCAATGTGTCTAGGTCGACATCCTGGAGCGGGCCGTACTCGTACATCGTCGGCACCTCCAGCGCTGCTCGGTCGGGGGACATTCTCCGGCGCACGAATTCGCCGCGGATCCACTCGCGCTCCTGTTCATCGTCGGGATGCGATGCCTGATCGGCCGCGATGATGGCCCGTCCGTAGTCGGCGTAGGAAACCTCGCCTGGCGGGAGGTAGTCCAGAGCGCGGAAGATCATACGCTTGAATTGCGCGGCAGCCACCGCCAGAGCCTTGCCCGAAACGGAGAGCTCTCTGTCCGGGTCCCCTTCGGAGTACTCCTTCTTTCGGTCCTCGTGCATCTGCACCACGACCTTGTACAAGGCACCACTCAGGACCTGGCTGAGCGCGTGCGGCTGGTCGTGGTCAACGTCGTCGAGCGTCTTCTCGTTGAGCAGGTTGCGCAAGTAGCCGAGCTCATAGCGAGCCATCCCGAATTCCTCGGCGATGGAGCTAAAGTCGTTCGATTCGCGGATGGAGCCCTTGGTCTCGTCGAGTATGGCCTTTGTGAGGCTGCCGCTGCGAAAGGCCATCAACGCTGCCGTCAGGTCGGCGACGGCCTCGTGCAAGGCCAGGCACTGCGGCGTGATGGCATCGTAGAGGTGGGGGGCGATGCTGTCCAGGATGGCATGACCGGTCTCGTGGGAGACGATGTCGCGCGAAAGGCTGGTGTAGACTGTCTCACGGCGATTCTCGGGGTTTGGGAAAAAGAAGAACTGGAGGCTGCGAGAGTCGCGCTCGTAGAAAGCGTTGGCCCATTCGCCGGCTCGCGGCACAACCAGCAACTGCGGCCCGTCGAAGGCCCACACCAGGTCGCGGCCGAGGGTGTCTTCTTCCTCGAACATGTACATCGTTCTGAGCACGGTGCCGAAGACGCTGACGGCCATAAAATCAGGCGCGTACACATTGAACGCAGGCTTGTAGACATTCTCCTCATTGGCGATCTTGTACCTTCCCTTTCGCCGTCTGCTCGGTCGTTGAAAAGAGACGGGACGCATGAGCTTGCCGGTGTCTGGGTCAAAATCAAGAACGGCGACGCGTTTGCTCACCGGGCCATCAAGGAAGAAACCTTCGTCAACGTGTGGTTTCTCTACGATCCGCGCAAAGCCCCGGTACGTGGCGATCTTCGGATCCTGGATCATGATGGGAACCTGGATGTCCACCACTGCACCTCCTATCCCTCTCAAATACCTTGTCGCTGCTCACTCCTGGACGGTGTGCGGGGCTGGAGCAGCGAGCCCGAAGCGCGTTGCACTGACCCATGCCTGGTGCCTGTCCGAACACTCAGCTGAGGCGGCTCCACGCGCAGCACCCAGCGCCTGCGTGGGCACGCCGCCGGACACTTGCACCGGCGCTGCGCTCTGGCGCAAGTGCAGGTGTTGCCGGGCGTGCCCCTTCACAGAGCGGAGGGATGCTACGCGAGGAGCCCGGCCCGCTGTTTTCAGATAGGCTCTGAAGCTGTCGGACCTTGTCGAGCGCCACACCCAACTCGCAACGCCCGCCCCACTGTGTGACTGCGCTGACCACAGCACCTTGATGGTGGGCGAGCCTTGTGGTTCGAAGTTGCTTCGCCAAGGCGAGTGCTGCCCCCCGGTGTTGCCGCACTCCACGCCGTGTATCTAGGGAGCCAACTCCAGGAGCATCGAGTGGGCCCCAGCCTCCAACGGCTTTACTTCGTACCCGTACTCGGCGGGATCATAGTCCCTCTGCAGGTCGTCGGTGTGATGGGTCTCGTTTGTTACCCAGAGCTCGACCGGCTGCCCCCGCTCTTTCGCTGCCTCCACAATCCAGATGAGGGTGGCCAGGTCGGGATTACCATGTGTCCCATCAGCTGAGACAACGTACTTGTCTGCCCTGACGGTCTGGAAGAAAGGTTTGGTGATGTTGCGGTCGCTGCCATGGTGGGGCAGCTTGAGCACACTAACGTGCAGCGTTCCTTGCGGGCTGAGCAGGCCGGCTTGTGCGAGTCCTTGAATTAGGTGATCGCTGCGGCCGTCGCCGGTGAGAAGGATGCTCTTGCCCTCTGCCTCAGCCAGCACCATGATGCTGCTCAGGTCTGGCACCCTCTTGTCGGCATTTGCAGCCAAGACGGGATCTCCCGATGCGATGGCCTCCTCTTGCTCATCGAGCCAGTCTTCCCAGTCCTCCTTGAGGTTGTCGAGGTTCTCCTGGGTCGGGCCAACAACATGCAGGGTCAGGTTCCCAAACGTGATGTCATCGGGCGCGGTATCCACCATCACGACGTTGTTTTCAAAGTCAGGGTTGATGTCGATGTCGAGGTTCTCGGCAAACTGGGAGAGGTTGTGGCCCTCGCTGATGGACAGCACCATGCCGCCCACTGTCGCCATCTCAGCTGCTGCCACAGCCCCGCCCAATCCGAGGGCTGTCTGCAGCCGGCCAGTGATCGTGCCGCTGCTGTCGATGGTGTCACTGAAGCCGTTGTGCCACAGCGCAGCGACGGCAACGGTCTCAGGTAGGCCCTGGATTCGCTGCTTGCGCAGTTCAGCCATCAACTTCAGCAACCCGCGGACATGGTCCCTGTCGACGTGGCTCAGTATGACCAAATCCAGTTTGCCGTTGCCGTCACCGATCTGCTCGAGGATGGGCCTCAAGTGGGGGTCGTAGGTCTTGGTCGGTCCACCGTCGATGAGGATGTACTGGGGAGCTGTGTGCGGACCGAACTCCAGAATCAGGCAATCGCCGTAGCTGGCCTGAGTGACACGCAGCTTGAACATGCCGGGCTCCTTTCTCCTTCTCCAGGGACAAAACCGCCCGCGGAGGGAGTGAAACAGGCGTGGGCAGCCCATCAGCATTCGCCCATCGTGATGCTGCCAGGCTGCCATGGCCTGGCGGGAGCAACCTGACGCTGGAACCGAGGTGAACTCACTTCACCAGCGTGATCTGGGCTGTGGCAAAGGTGGTTGGGTCATCCACCAGCGTGGCCCTGACCGTGACCTTGACGCCGGCCCGAGCTTGCTTGTGCTCACCTTTGCGGGGAGCGGTATACACCCCCGCGCTGGCATCGATGTGCCCCAACCCGGTCGGTTCGGTGCTCCAGCTAACCTCCAGCGCAGGCTCGGTGTGGAAAGCCTGCTGCTCACCAAGCGCGACCTTTGCCTTTGGCGGAACAACCCGCAGCTTCTCCACCAGGGTGATGGTGACCTCTGCGAACTCGGTCTCGTCGCGGGTCGAAGTAGCCCTGACGGTGATCTGCTTGCCGGCCAGGTCCTCATCGGTCGGCGCAGTGTAACGGCCTCCTGCCGTCAGCATGCCCAGGTCCTTGGTGCCGTAGCTCCAGGTCACGTCCTGGTCGGGGAGCACCGTGAACTGCGTCCTTGCGCCAAGAGGGAGCTTCGGCGAGGACGGCCGTAT
The DNA here is from genome assembly GCA_041549915.1 of Anaerolineae bacterium. Taxonomy (GTDB): domain Bacteria; phylum Chloroflexota; class Anaerolineae; order UBA2200; family UBA2200; genus JBFEPU01. The sequence continues at coordinate 9,435 of JBFEPU010000087.1, forward strand.
CTCGAGCTGTGCCCGCCGCGGCTTGGGTAGATCGACCTCCATTTCTTCACTGGCCGATACGCCGACCACGCCCGGGGCTTTTGCCAGTCGCTCGGCGACCCTGGCGGTAGCGTCGATGAACAACAGGTTGAACGCCGTGGGGTCCCCGATGCGGTACACCTCGTCCGATAGCCCCTGATCTTCGATCCAGGCAATCAGCTTGTCGCGGGCCTGGGAGGTGTTGTCGCGGAGGATGCGGTATTTCTGGGCGCGGTCGTACTGGCCCAGGGCTTTGGGCGAGGGCCGCTCCAGTTGGACGGCCAGCGTTA
>JBFEPU010000088.1:0-9610 GCA_041549915.1 Anaerolineae bacterium
GATGGATCAGCCTCCGTCAAAATCCGCGCCTGGCGGGGCATGCCTGCGTGGCGAGCCCGGACGTGGCAACTGCCTCGCGAAGATTATCCCATACTCGCCGCATCGGCAAATCGCCCTTCAGGGCCAACGCTGCCCTCCCTCCCAGGTCGCGGGCGTGCGCAACACCGGCAAGGACATCACCCTGTCATTGCCGTCAAAATGGGCGTTGTCACAGTATAGGGAAAGAACCCCCGAACTCAGCGCTCCCTCTCTGGCCTGCTCGATCATGCTCTCGCGCATGTCCACACCGGTCACCCGGTAGCCGTACCGTCTGGCCAGGTGACAGGGGCTTGTCCCCGTGCCTTACGCCCACAAGGGGCTATACTGCAGGGGAAATCCGCATGGATGCGCACTCTGGCCTCCAACTCGCTGTGCCCCACCCTCTCAATCACCCAAGAACGGACAGAGACGGAAGGTATACTGTGCGCACAATGCACACTATGCACATGATGCACTACCTGGCCCAGCACCGCGCAGCCTAGCTGGCAGTAGCGACCTATCGTTATTGACAAGTTTACCGGGTAATGTAACGGACGTACTCGGGGCGTCGGGCGATGTCATCCTGAATACATCCACGGTGTCGCAAGCGCCGTTCGATCGATGAGGACCTCCCATCTGTCATTGCAAGCGAAGCGAAGCAATCTCCCGATTGCAGGGGCCGTAGATGTCTTTCGTAGCGCCAGCGATACCTGCGTCTGCGGCGTAGGTGCAGACGAGGGTCTCGCGTTGCGCTAGCGCTGAGATTCCCTTCAGCCTGGCTCAGGGCAGGCTTCGCTTCGCTCAGAATGACATAATCGAGAGTGGAAAAGCCCCGATGGCAGAACCCAGGCAGTGGACAGAAGCTGGCCTCTTTGGTACAATGAACTCAATAGAATAGCGCTGCTGACTTGGTCGTGTCCGCGGAACGCCCACGAGGTTCGCCTTGGTCGCCGAAGGTAGCCTTCCCTGGGCAAAGGGTGTGCTTTCGGCTTGTTGTATGCTGAAGGGGGGTGGTTGGATGCATGACTGGCTGCCGAGTCCCTCTGGGGGCTGGGAGAGGCTCGGTGTGCTGGTATTCAGCCCTGACGCAAGCAGCTTGCAGCAGACACAAAGGAGGTGACTGCAATGACCACCCGTGAGGCCGGAACATCGCTGGACAGTGCCTTTGAGACCGCCGTGAGGAGCATGGCAGTGCTGGACTCGGTCATGCTGAGAGAGAGCTACCAGGCTTGCATCAAGGAGGGGGGTGATCCTCTGGCGTGCTGGCTGCAGCAGGACACGCTGGACGGGATGCTCATGGCTGCTCCGCCACCGGAGTTTCCGGACGAGACCGGCGCTGGCCAGGCATTGACCATGATGCGTGCCTCGATTGAGCAGTTGATCGCAGCGCTGGAGTCGCAGAAGGAAAAGCCATCAGCGCCCGCACCAGTGGACGCGGTGACAGCCTCTCTGAGAACCAAGGCCATTCTGGACATGTGGAAACGTATGAAAGAGATCGAAGCGTGCCACAAAGGCGAAGGTGACCCGTCCGAGTGCTGGCACAAATACGGGATCTGGATCTTGCCATGGCCGCGTCCGCTGCACCCGGACTGGCTACAGGGGATCACTGTTTCCCAGGCCTTGACCCAGATGCACTCAGCCGCTGTGGCATTGTTGGCGGCCATTGACCTCGAGATCGAGGCCTGGGGACCCGGCAAGCTGTAGACAGCGCGCGGAGCCGTGGCAGGACGGAGCGCAGCTACCAGCTTTCACAGAAGCAGGGCCGTGCGGCCCTGCTTCTGCTCTGCGCTTGGTGTCTATGAGCGGTACGGCTCGCTCCGGGTGCTGCAGAGCGAAGGGTCCCGCGTTGCGCCAGCGGTGAGATTGCCTTCGGCCTGGCTCAGGGCAGGCTTCGCTTAGCTGTTAATGACATCAACTCTGTCACTGCGAGCGTGAGCGAAGCAGTCTCCTCTCACTGTGCTGGAGATTGCTCGTCTGCACCTGCGGGGCAGACGCAGGTGTCGTCGCTCCGCTCCTCGCAACGACCGATGGGATGTCATTGCCGATCGAACGGCGAGGCCAGCGCCGCGAAGATACTCAGAATGACATAATCGCAAATGGAAAAGCCCTGGCCCTCAACTGTGTTCCTTTGACCTCCTACCAAAACCATGTTATCATGGTTGCACCATCTGGACAGTACTTGCCATCCTTCGGCGCCTTACAGAAGCCACAAGTGGGCAGACTTTCGCAGCCGTCTTCGCCACCCAATCCAACGGTAAGGGGGGGTACAGCCGCAGGAGCAAAGCGATGCAATGCTCAAAGACGGATCAACCATCGTTGCTCTTGTCCTCGTGGCCGCACGGGTGACCGCCTGCGGCCCCACAGATGCCCCAGCCACTCGTCAAGGCCGGCCTTACCGCCAAACCCAAAAGCGGCTGAACTCAGCCGTCAGGTAGCCCGCAGTCTCAACAACACAATCTTGAAGGAGGTGCTGTCTGCAGACATCTTGCACAAAGCCATTCCCACATGATACGTTTCTGTCACACTTTAGCATTGACAACCCGGATCATCGGAGGATCGCCGTAGCCAAGACGGGAGGATGAAGGATGATTGAGCAGCTGGTTGAGCGGTTTGTGACCGAAGCGGAACGTTCTGTCTCGGTCGGAGATTGGGAGACTTATGGGAGCTTCTTTGCCGAGGATCTGTACATGGTGACCCCGGCACTTCCGGGCCCCACGACAGGGCGCGACGCCCGCCTCGAGTTTGTGAAGGGAATCATGGCCTCATTCCCTGACGGTCGCGTCGAGGTTCAGCGGTCTTTCGGCAAGGGGGATTGGGCCTGCATAGAGTGGCTCTTCACTGGCACGCACACTGGGCCGATGCCAGGGCCCGACGGCACGGAAATCCCTCCCACCAACAAGTCAGTCAAGTGGCCATATTGCATGGTCATGAAGTTCAAGGCCGGCAAGGTCAGTGAGCTCTACGAGTACTATGACCAAGTGGACCTGCTGATCCAGCTTGGCGTGATGCCCACGGGCGCTGGGTAACAACTCACTCTTTCGGACCCCGGCTCGCGTCCCTCCCGTCCGAGCAGCGGATGCGCACAGACGTCGCTCCGTTGGCCTGCCCTGAAGTGGGGCCTTCCACCCATAGCAATGCCAAATGGCCTAGCATCTTGACAGTGCAGGCCGATGGCTCCTGGAAGATCTAGATCGGGAGCCTGAGTTCGAATGCACCACCAACAGTGGGGCAGCACACCGAGTTGGCTGGAGTAGGCTAACCAATCATCAGTGCTGGATTCCCTCCGCCGGATGTGGTTTGAGGGCACCACCATAACGCGCAACCGAGTGTCACGTGTTCAGTGGCCCTGCTTGCGCGGAGCGTTGCCCGACTATCGCGCAGAACGGCTCTGGCAGGAAGGCAGTCGCGTTGCTCACATTCTTCTTCACCGACATCGAAGGCTCGACCCGGCTGTGGGAAGAGCATACCAGTGTGATGATGGACGTCATCGCCCGCCACGACACCATCCTCCGGCGGCAGGTCGAGGCGTGTGGGGGCCAGGTCATCGCCCACACCGGTGACGGCATCGGCGCCGCCTTCGAAGGCGGCCAACCGCTGACCTGTGCCCTCGAAGCCCAGAAGCACTTTGCTGCGGAGCCGTGGGGCGAAATCGGAGAGCTGCGCATCCGGGTGGGCCTGCACGCCGGTGAGGCCGAGCGCCATGCTGGCAGCTACTTCGGCCTGTCGGTGAGCTGCACGGCGCGGGTCATGTCAGCCGCCTGGGGAGGACAGGTGCTGCTGACGCCCGAGGTGACCAGCATCTCCGATTTGCCGGCCAACGCTTCCGTCCTCGATTTGGGCGAGCATCTCTTCAAGAATGTGTCCGCGCCGCTGCGCATCCTGCAGTTGCTGCATCCCGACCTGCGCTGGCAGCAGTTCCCGCCCCCACGCACCCTCTCGGGCGAGTCGATCCGCCGTGCGGTGGACAAAGAGGGATCCCACATCGCCAGCTTGCCGCCAGCCGCCACTGTCGTGGCGTTGCTCAGCGCTATCCTGGTGCCGACGCTGCAGGGTGATCTTTCGCCTGATTCGCCGGCCCTGGTAGGCAACCTGGGGGTACTGGACGATCTGGGCGCCGAGGCCTTACGTCGGTTCACGGCCGAGTTCGCAGCACGCCTGCAAGCCGCAGGCCAGGCCGGTGAGGGGCCCATCATGTCGGCGGTCCGGCAGCGGCTGGAAGGTGAGCTGCTGGAACGGTGGGAAGTGGGTGACGAGATGGCGCTCGCCCTTCGGGCCGACGCCAGCCAGGTTCTGCAGGCCGTGGATGGCGTTGAAGCGGCGATGGCGGCTGCCACTGGCGACGTGAGGATGGCGCTGGCGCAAGGGTTGGCCGCCCTGGGCAGCCAGTTCGTCGAGTTCCGCTGGATGCTGGCCGGGGTGCAGGACACCCTGGCGGAGATGCGCACCCGGCAGGAACTGCAGCTGGCTATGCAGAGGGAGCAGCTGGAAAAGACCGATCTGTTGCTTCAGCTGCAGCAAGAGCAGGTGCGGGTGCCCGTGCCCGCCCTCCAGCCAGAAGCGGCCCGTCCGCCGATCTTCCTGGAGGAGGAGAAACCCTACGAGCCGCCGGTCTTTGTCGCTCGCGACGAAGAACTAGCCAGACTGGAGAGCCTCTTGGATGCTGCCCTGGCCGGCCAGGGCAGGGTCGTCTTTGTGACCGGCGACCCCGGCCGGGGCAAGACGGCGTTGTTGGCCGAATTCGCCCGCCGGGCGATGGAGGCCTGCCCCGATCTACTGGTTGCGCTGGGCAATTGCAGCGCCTATTCGGGTTTGGGCGACCCCTATCTTCCCTTCCGCGAGGTCCTGGACATGCTGAGCGGCGACGTTGAAGGCCGCTGGGCATCGGGCCTCATCTCGACCGACCATGCGCGCCGTCTGTGGTATGCCCTCCCGCTGGCAATCCAAGCTCTGCTGACCCACGGCCCGCATGTTGTTCCTGCCCTGGTGTCCGGGAAGGGGCTGCTGTCGCGTGCGCTGGCTGCCGCGCCGGAAGGCGCGCCGTGGCTTGAGACCCTGCAGCAACAGATCGCCCGCGAGGCGGCTGCAGCGGCAGGCGTGGAGCAGTCGCACCTGTTCCAGCAAGTGACCAACGTCTTACGCTCCCTGGCGGAAGCCCATCCGCTGCTGCTGATCCTGGATGACCTGCAGTGGGTGGACACCGCTTCCATCGGCCTCTTGTTCCACGTAGGCCGGCGCCTGGCGGGTGCGCGCATCCTGATCGCGGGTGCCTATCGACCTGAGGAGGTGACGCTGGATCGGGAAGGAGAGCGGCACCCGCTGCAGAAGCTGCTCAGCGAGTTCAAGCGCAGCTATGGCGACGTCCAGCTGGATCTGGTGGAAGCTGAGGAAGGGGAGGGGCACCGGTTCGTCGATGCCCTGCTGGAGAGCGAGCCGAACTGCCTGGGAGAGGACTTTCGCCGGCTGCTGGCGGAGCACACCGGCGGGCATCCGCTGTTCACGGTCGAGCTGCTTCGGGACATGCAGGGGCGTGGCGACCTGATCCGCGATGAGGCAGGGCGCTGGACGCAGGGGCCGGTGCTGGACTGGGAGATGCTGCCGGCTCGGGTAGAGGGGGTGATCGAGGAGCGGGTCGGGAGGCTGGAGCCGGAGCTGCGCGAGATCCTGTCGGTGGCCAGCGTCGAGGGCAACGCCTTCACCCTGCAGGTGGTGGCGCAAGTGCAGCAAGTGGAGGAAAGGCCGTTGCTGCGCCTGCTCACACAGGAACTGGAGAGGCGCCACGGCCTGGTGCTGGAACAGGCGGAGGTGCAATTCGGCCGCAGACGGCTCAGTCGCTTCCAATTCGGCCACGCCCTCGTTCAGAACTACCTCTACCAGCAGCTCAGCCAGGGAGAGCGGAGGCTGTTGCATGGAGAAGTGGCGGCTGCCCTGGAGGGCTGCTACGGAGAACGTGCGGACGAGTTCGCGGTGCAACTGGCCCATCACTATGACCAGGCTGGCGATGACGGCCAGGCGCTGTCCTGGTTCACCCGGGCAGCGGAGAATGCCAGCCGCGTGTATGCCAACGACGAAGCACACACACACTACACACGCGCCATCGAGGCGGCCCAGAGGGTCTCCGCCGATGCGGCGTCCGTGATCGAGCTACACCTCGGCCGAGGTCTCGTGTACCAGACGCTGGGCGATTTCCAGGGGGCTCTGGTCGACTATGAGTCCGCCCTGCAGTTGGCGGGCAGGGCGGACGCCGGTGACGTCGAGCACCTGGAGTGGCGCGCACTGCTTGAGCTGGGAAGGCTGTGGAGCTCTCGCGACTACAACCGCGCCCATGACTGCTTTGGAGATGCATTGGGCCTGGCACAGCGCATGGACGATCCGCCGCTTGTGGCGGGCAGCCTGAACTGGATCGGCAATTGGCATTTGAATGCCGAAGACCCGAAGGCGGCAATCACGCATCATCAACAGGCCCTGGCAATCTTTGAACAGTTGGGGGATCGAAGGGGCCTTGCGGCCACCTTGGATCTGCTGGGAATCGCCAGCCTGCTGGGCGGCGACATGACCGCCAGCGTCGAGTACTACGATCGGGCCATCGCGCTTTTCCGGGAGCTGGGTGATCTGCCCAGCCTGGCCTCAAGCCTGACGGGCCGGGGAACCTGCGCCTGCTGGCAGTATGCTCTGCTCACGCTAGCTTCATCGACTGCTCCAATCCATCCCCAGCGCGACCTAGAAGAGGCTCTTCGCATGTACCGCGAGATCGGCTCGCCTGCCGGCGAAGCGTGGGCGCTCTGGTCACTGGGCCTGTTGGACATGGTGCAAGGCCGGTGTGGCCAGGCCTTGGAGGCTGCCCACAGCAGCCTTGGCATCGCCACCCAGATCGGACATCGCGAGTATACCGTGGCGGCTCAGTGCGTCCTGGGCGTCCTGTACGCGGAGTTTCTTGCGCCTGAAAGGGCGCGGCGGCACCTGGAAGCGGCGCTGACGACCGGTGAGGAATTGCGATCCGGGGTCTTGAGCCACTGGGCAACCGGCGCGCTGGCAGCAGCGCATTGCATGCTCGACGATCTGACGCAGGCCCAAAGCTGTCTGCAAACCGTGCTCACCGCTGGAATGCCTATGGATACGGCGACCCAGCGGTACTGTTGGGCCAGGCGGGCAGAACTGGCGTTGCGCCAGGGCGATCCGGCGCAGGCGCTGGACATCGTCGAGCGTTTGATTGCTTCGGCTCCCGGCATGTCGCCTGGACGCGTGATCCCCTTTCTGTGGAAGCTAAAAGGCGAAGCGCTGGCCGCCATGGGACGCGCTGAGGAAGCACACATCTTGCTGCAAGCGGCAGTAGAAGACGCCCGGGCAATGGGGGAGTGCTTCCTGTTGTGGAGGATACACGCCAGCCTGGGGCGGCTGTACCGCGCTATGGGCCGACAGTCAGAAGCCGACAAAGAGTTTTCGACCGCGCGTGAGCTCATCGAGGAACTGGCCGACGCCATGCCAGATCGAGAGTTGAGGGACGCCTTTCTCCAGCGTGCGCAGGAAAGACTCGGATCCTCACCCTAGCGCGCGGCTCGTTCACCGGGATCGGAGTGGGCGGCACGATCCGCTCAGCGATACGCGATTCTAGCGTTCGTCTCAGACAGTTAACATATCTGTTGAAAGGAGCAGACAATGAACACCGTCCAATTGGTCCATTCCTCACTGAGCTTTGCCTTTGATGTCCTGGATCAGCTTGTCAGTGATCTGACGCAGGAGCAGGCCGACTGGATGCCCCCCGGCAACGTCAATCCTATTAGTGCTCTCTACTGGCACACGGTATCGTACGTTGACCAGATTGTGCATGATTGGGGGATGGGCCACCGTGCCCCCAAAGTGAACTACACCCAGTCACTCAGGAAGAGCGCTGGCTGGCAAGAAAAGGTTGTTATCGCCTGTCCGCCAGTGGACCCTGAAGACCCTATGGAGGACCTGCGGGCCATCCACGACGGCCTCCGCGTGGACCTGGCGGCGCTCCACGACTATGCTCGGGCCACTAGGCAGGCCCTCCTGGGCTGGGTGGCCTCCCTGACGCCGGAAGATATGGCACGCAAGATAGAAACCACCATCGGCGAACTCACAGTGGGCCAATTCCTGGAGCTCTATGTCATCTGGCACATCAACGTTCACTGCGGCGAGATCTCGGCTCTAAAGGGTTGCCAGGGCCTCAAGGGCTATCCTTGGTAGTGAGCGGGGGTGAAACCCGCAGTAGATTCCAGGGTGTGAAGCGTCTTCGGCGAGCGAAGTGCGGCAAGAGCAGCGAAACCAGCCTGAGGTCGAGGGCTAGAATAGCTTCTACGTCGCTGGTCTCAAAGGCGTCACCCAGCAACCGATCTTTCAGGTCGGAGGGTGCGTCGTGCTGGTAGACGATCCACCTCAACCCACAGGCTTGCCACCCAAGTGGGAAACCTACTCGCGGATTGCCTACTCGTCTCTGGGATGGCATTGACGTCGGAGCAGAGGATCAGCCCCCTGCCGCCGGCAGAGATCGGCCGCACGAAGAGGAGGCCTGTTGTCGCGGCATACCGAGCATCCCGGCCTCATGCCGCTCCCGGTCATGGGCCGCCAGAATGCGCTTGGCATCGCCGGCGACTATCCGGTGAGCAACACACTGGTCTTCGATTCGCCTGAAACAGTCAACATATCCTACGAAGGGAGCAGAGAATGAACACCGTCCAATTGGTCCATTTCTCACTGAGCCTTGCATTTGAATACCTGGAGCAGGCCGTCTCTGACGTGACGCAGGAGCAGGCCAATTGGCTGCCACCTGGCAACGCCAACTCCATCGGCGCGCTCTACTGGCACACCATCGCGTACGTTGACCAGCTTGTGCATGACTGGTGCATGCCGCCCTTCAGGGACGTTTCCGTCGAAGAGGTATTTGAAGCCAAACGCGCCAAGCGCGACTTGGGCATGGGGCAAGTGGCCCTCAGACACAGGGATGGCTGGCAAGAAAAGGTGGTCCGCGCCTTCCCGCCTGAGAACCCCGAAGATCCGTATTGGGATGTGCGGAATACGCGAGAGGGTCTCCGCGTGGACCTGCCAGCGCTGCACGACTATGCCCACGCCACGGCTCAGACGCTCCTGGATTGGGCGGCGTCCCTCACGCCAGAGGACCTGGAGCGCGTGATTCCCACGCCTTGGGGCGACTACAACCAGGGCCAGTGGCTGGAGTTCTTCATTATCTGGCACATCAACGTGCACTGTGGCGAGATCGCGTCGGTGAAGGGGTACCAGGGTCTCAAGGGCTATCCTTGGTAACGAGCTGGGGCGAAACCCGGAGCCTGCTCCACGGGTATAAGGGTTCACGGCATCTCGCTGCGGCAGGACCGGCGAAGCATGCCTGAAGTCGATGGCCAGAATCGCTTCTGCGTCGCCGGTCTCGAGGCCGTGAGCTGCCAACCGATCCTTCCCGCAGCAGACCGAATACCTCGACCTGTTGTCCCTCGCGGGCATAGACCGTCTGAATGCCCTTGGCATTTATGTCTTGCGCGAGCTCTTACTTGTCATAAATCGACACTGTCACCAGCAATGATGACGCTTGACTGGCCATGGAGTTGACAGAAGGCGGTCC
>JBFEPU010000089.1:0-9599 GCA_041549915.1 Anaerolineae bacterium
ACATCATCACCAGACCACTGTGTACATAACAGAGAACGCTGCTGTTCTGCCAGCCTGGCACGGAACGAATGGACGGCAAGGCACTCCTGCCAAGCCGTCTGCGGTTATGTTCAATTGCAGTCATGTGAGCCCCTTTGAAGCGTATCCCTTGAGCCGTACCTGTTGCGAACCTGGCTGTTACGTCCACTTAATGTCAGGCTGCCTAGTTGGCTCGCCAGCCCGCCTGCTCATTGATCCCAGCGCGAGTCCAGAGTGCCCTGGACCGTTCCCTGGCGTTGCGCAGAATGAGCTCCTCGTCCAACGTCAGGCATTGGCCGTCCTGCACGACTACCTGCCCGCTGACCACGACTGTGTCCACGTCCGTGCCTGAGGCGGCATAGACCAATGTGGATACTGGATTCAGACTGGGCGTGACATGGGGCTTGTCCAAGTCAAAGACCACAAAATCCGCTTGCTTGCCCACTTCGAGCGAGCCAATCTCTCTCTCCAGGCCCATCGCTTTGGCTCCGTTGATAGTGGCCACTTCCAGAACGGTCTCTGCTGGCATGACCGTGGGGTCCAGGGTGCGTGCTTTCTGTAGATAGGAAGCCCAGCGCATTTCTCGCACCATGTCGTAAGTGTTGTTGCTCGGGCCACCATCGGTCCCCAGTCCTACGTTCACGTTCGCGGCGAGCATCTCAGCGATCGGCGCAATGCCTGAAGCCAACTTGGCGTTGGAGCAGGGGTTGTGGGCCACATTCGTGTGGGTGCGCGAGAGGATGTCGATGTCATGCGCGCCCATCCACACCGTATGCACCAGCAGCACATTGGGGCCGACCAGACCAACATCCTCAGCGTACTCCGCCGGAGTCTGCCCGTACTCCTCTCTTAGGTACTTGCGGTCAGCCTGAACTTCGGCCAAGTGCACGGTAATGCCCATGTCTCGCTCACGGGCAAGCGCGCTGAGCTCGCGATACAGCTCCGGTGTGACTCCCCCGGGGGTCCGGGGCCCGAACCACACCTGCAGGCGGCCGTTGCCTGCACCGTTCCATTTCTCGTGCATGGCCAATGTGTCGCGCAGGGTCGTCTCGCGTTCCTCAATCATCCCCGGATGCATCCAGCTGTCCTTAGTGGCGTAGGTTGCCACGTCCATCACAATCTTGGACAGTGCCGCACGGATGCCTGATTGCAGCACAACCTCTGCGATGCCGTCGAAGCCGTAGCGTCCGGCCAGCATCGATTCCACAAAGGCAGTAGTGCCGGACTTGAGCATTTCGAGAATGCACAGTTCGGCGCTGGCCCGACCGTCCTCTTCGGTGTAGTTGCCTTGCAGCACCCAGACGCGTTTGCCAAGCCAGTCGAGTAGTTCCATATCATCAGCGCAACCGCGGATCATGGCCTGAGCCAGGTGTACGTGCGTGTTCACCAGACCGGGTGTCACAACTCTGCCCTGAAGGTCCGTGCGAGGTTCAGCTGGAAAACGCTCACGCAGTGTCCGTGTCTTGTCGATGGCTAGAAAACGCCCCCCTTGCACCGCCATCGCGCCGTCCGAGATGATGCGTCGCTGCTCATCTACTGTGACTAGGGTGCCATGCTCGTAGATCTTCATCGGTGTTTTCTCCTCCTCAAGCCTTGTTTGACAAGTGGTCTCAGCAGACTACAATGACGGCCATGCCAGTCCCCAACAGATTGGGTGTTGTGGTTGCCCTGATCGCAATCGGCCTGTTTGCTTCCTCAGTGCTGGCCCTGCCAGCCCGTGATATCGGGCTGGACGGCCTTTCCGGCACTCTTTCAGGCAACGCACTGCTTGGCTTCGTCCTGGTTGGGCTGGCCTGGACAGGTACAGATGCGATCATGCGGAACCATCCTCAGAGTGGCGAGAAACGGGTGGGCCTGCTGATCCGGCCCTGCATCCTACCTGCAGCCCTAACTGCTGCGACATGGGCGCTGCTGGCTCAGCCCGAAACCATCGAGGCCAAGATTGTGGGCACGTTGGGCAGCGCCGGGCTGTTGGCCATGCTGATGCTGCTGGAATACCATGCAATCGATGCCAAAGGGCGATGGCGCGTCGCAATCCAGTTTGCACAGCGCACGATGTCATACTTGATTGCCACACTGCTGTACCTGGGCATTCGCTTGAGCATATCCACGAACGCCATAGCTACGCTTGCCGTTGTGTCAGCGAGCGCTGTCCTGGGCTGGAGGCTTCTTGCGGATGAAGAGCGCCTCAGGCAGCGCATTCCGGCCGCAGATCCAGCGGGACCCGACTACGGCCCCTTGGCAGCGCTGGCCCAGCAGGTGCGGCTGTGGGTCTTGGGTCTAGCTTTGCTGCTAGGGCTTACTTCTTGGCTGTTTGGGCTCTGGGTGTCTTCTCCCCTTTCGCACTCCCTCGTGCTCGTCGTGTTTCTTTACGTGGGAGCTGGCATCACGAGACACTTCCACGTGGGCGAGCTAACGCAGCGCCTCGCTCTTGAGTATGTCGTCGTGGCTGTCGTTGTTCTTGTACTACTTTTCTCATGGGCTCGATGAAGCCCGGCAAGGTCAGTAGGCGCGCGACAACAAGTGTCGATTGCCGATCCGCACGTTTCGCAATCCCGCCGCATGGGCCTCAGCGAGTGCCCCTTCAGCGTGCCGCACCGAGGTCCGTGGCAGGTCGTGGATGTGAAAGTTCGGATGGAATCCCAGCAATGCATAGGGAATGTCAGGTGCAAGAGAGGCGATGAAGGCGGCCAGCCGGCTCACCTCTTGCTCATCCACATAGCCAGGTACCAGCAACGTGCTGGCAATCAGCAGCGGTGGTTGCGGGCGTCGGTGTGCGTCGGAAGCGATCCGTGCAAAGTTCTGCAGTGTGGCCTGATTGCTGGATCCAGTTAGCGCGCGGTGCAGGTTCTCATCCCACGCTTTCAGGTCAAACTTGATGCAGCCCCCGCTTTGCAGTGACAGTTCCACCATCTGGTCAACCATCGCTGGGTGCATGCTGCCGTTCGTCTCCCAGCAGATGCGCACACCATCTGCGGCCAGAAGGCGCGATGTCGCCAGGGCGTGAGCCATCTGCGGCGTTGGGTCTCCGCCGAAGTAACACACACAAAAAGTGCTCTGGTCAGCACAACCTGCCAGTTCTGCGGCACTAAGGCCTGCCCCACGGGGAGACAGCTGACGGTAGTGCCAATTCTGGCAGAAAAGGCAGTTGAAACTGCAGGCGCCGTAGAATACGGCGAGGTTCTTGTAGCCGTAGCAGGTGTGGCCTTCGCACACCCAGTCAGCAACGCAGTTTGTGGGCAACGGATCAAAGTACCAGTGCAGCAGCCCCTTGGTAGGTGTGCCGGCGAGGTGTCTGAGCTTGCCAGCTTCATGGTAACGCAGACCACAATAGCCCCTTTCACCCTCGGCCATGCGGCACTCATTGATGCACAGGTGGCATGCCTTCCCGGATTCGCGACGCGGTGGCGCCTCCGGCAGCCCGAACTGACGCCGAGAGCGACGATGCACGCGGGCTGTAACGGGTAGCGCCCGGTCAGGGTGTCGCTGGATGCAGTCCGCACACAAGCCTAGCGCCGAAGTGATCAAGGCGGACTGCCGCCCACAGAGCTGACACTGTGCCATCTCAGTAGCCGAGCTCGCGGATGCGGGCCTCGCTGATCCCAAAGTGATGGGCGATTTCATGCACTACGGTGCGGCGAATCTGTTCACCCAGTGCCGGCAGAGTGCGGTGCGCAGCCAGCAGCGGACCTCGATAGAGGATAATGCGGTCTGGTGTAACCAGGTTGTAGTTTGCACGTCGCTTGGTGAGTGGAATGCCCTCGTACAGGCCAAAGAGCTGGCGAGGGTGCACAACCCGCGCCCGCTTGAGTTCCCTGGCGGTGGGCCATTCAGAAATGGTGATCACTACATTGTCCATGTGTTGCAGGATCTCCGCCGGCAAGTCAGCCAGCGCCTGCTCAACCAATAGCTCGAACTCGGATCTGCTCAGCACAACCATCACTCAAACACTATCCGTGCAACCCCGCTGGCCGAAGGTCGCGTCTAGCCATCGTGGGCAGAATCCGTGCGAGTTAGCATCCGAGCTTTGCCCCCATCTGCTTCACCGCCACCAGCGATACTCATGGGTCATGGCCACCCTAAAGTCATCCTGGACTTCGGAGATGTTGCTAAAGTGCCAATGGTCGCCCTCGTGAACCTCCCATCGATACAAGAGCAGGCAGCGGATCTTCTGGTTCGTGAGCTGCTGGTTCCACCTATCAATCTCGGCGTATGCTTCTCGTACCCAACCAGTGTTGCGGTGGGCCCACGGATCGTTTTGATCGGTCTCAGTGATGTAGACGGGAAGGCCCCTCATGCTGGCTGGGATGGCTTCCATGAACTCGCGATAGACCCAGAACTGATAGTAGCGGTCCTGGAACGGGGGGGCCATCCGCTCCGTGGAGGTGATCAGCTCTTTGTTGGCTCCATGCGTATAGGTATGTAAGGCGATGCCGTCACATTGCTTCTTAGCAAGGGTCAGAACGTCTTTCAGGTACTTTACCCAGTCGCCTCGCTCGTTGCCCGGATACCTGGCTAGGTCTGGCCAGGGAGCTACTGCACCGACCACCACCTGATCGCCTTCGTGCCCTGTTCGGCGGTGAATTTCGGCATAACAACGCTTCAGGCAGTCGACATACATCGCTGGTGTGATCACCTGCGCTTGCCCGTGCTCATTACGCGGCCACTCATCGGGATGGTTCATCTCATTGCCAACGATCCAGATGTGGCATCCTGACGAGTTCTCAACAAAGTTGCCGCAGCGCGTGGCAAAATCCTGGTAGTTCTGAGCGCCATAATCCCGCCAGGGAATGGTGCCTGCGGGGTGGTAGTCATGGTTCAGACGCACGATTACGCCATAGCCCTCGCGCTCAAGGTCGGTGTAGTCTCCACCACCCTGATCATAAGGATTGCGCAGGATTCTTTCGGTGATCAGAACCCAGCCGATCTTGCCCATTTCCTTCATCAGGTGTTCGCCGCCCTTGTCGTGAATGCCAAAGATGTAGGGCGACTCACCGGCAGGCAATAGCCCTGAAGTCACGGGCTCTGGGATGATGAGTTGCTGGTCAACGAGGATAAGCGCTACATTTCGGATGCCATTGAAGTGTGCGATCACCCAGTATTTGCTGGCATCTTCGTAGAAACGAAGAGCGATAGTGCTTAAGGTGTCGCCAGCTTTCACCGTATAGTCTATGGTTCTGGTTGGCCAGTCGCCGGTCCACTCGCTGACAAACTCGTAGAGCCAGGCAGTCATCGTGGTACCCTCAAAAGCTGTCCTGGCCCTGAACCTGCGGTGCAGTTGTGCATCAATATCCGTGGAGGCCGTGTTCTTGGGTGCGTCCCGGGGGATGCTGGTGTTTGGCACCAAGCCAGAGGGTGAGGTCCCGGGTTCCGGTACCAGTATCTTCTGCCCAGGCCGCAACAATGTTGGGAAGGCGATGTTGTTGAAGTGGGCGATGGCCCAGTAGAGCTCAGGATCACGGTAATACTGCTGGGCAATGCTGCGCAGATCCTCACCGGTGGTCACGGTATGGGAGACAGACTCGATGCCCCAGTTGCCGACCCACAGACTGATCAGGTCTGTGAAAACGTCCTTCATCGAGAATCCGAGGTATGCTAGCCGCGCCTTGAAGCAGCGATAGAGGGATTCGTCCAGGTCGACGGAGACTCTCTTGGCATCCATCGGCTCGTCCCTAGTCAGTCGTCGCCGAACAGATCACGGATGTCCACTTCTGCATCCCGGGGAACCCCAACTCGCGCACCCATTGCCCGGTAGAAGCTTTCATCGTACTGCCGAGTACGCATCATGATAGGCATGGGTACCGCATGGCCCATGATCAGGATCTGCTGTCGAGTGTCCAAACTGGCCAGTGCCCCGCGCAGTGCACTGCGGTTGCTCACTCCAGTCAGCACGGCTTCGATGTCCCGCTGCTCCGTGAGCTTCCCGGATACGCGCGTACCCAGCTGTGACATCACCTCGTCGTCGATTCCACTGGGTCGCTGGTCAATCACCAGCAGGGTGACATTGTACTTGCGCATCTCGCGTGCGATGGTGCCGAACGTTGTCTGGCCTGCCACATTGGGATTCAGGAACTTGTGCGCCTCTTCGATGGTGATCATCAGCTGGCGCGGTTTGTCCGCTACACTCTGTGTCTCTTCGTAGCGGCGTGTCTTGTCTTCATAGCGCTGACGCACACGCCTTGTAACGAGATTTGATACAAGCACATAGTCGAGCACTGTGTTGTGACGTCCGAACTGCAGGATGACATGCTTACCACGGTCCAGTGCCTCGACCATGTCGTCGAGTGTGGAGAAGGGTGCTTCATCCACGACGTATTCCTGGCGACTGAGTCTTTTCAGGTTCCGTTGCAGAGCGGCCATGGACGCTGGATGTGCACCGCTGGCCTGACAAAAGTTGTTCAGTTCCTCCCCATTCATCTGTAGCAGCTTGAGAAGCCACTTGTCCCGAAATGAATCACGAAGCAGGCCAATGGTAGCCTCTGCTGTCTGGCGGAGGTTCAGTTCCTCGCTCAGCAGCACGATGTCTGCTTCCTCGATCTGGTTGAGTCCAATCTTGAGCGTTACGTCCACATTGCGCCCTGCGCGACGAGCCATCCGCTCATCCAGGGAATAGATGAGCACCTGCGAGCCAAAGATCTGGCGCAAGCCTTTTACCCAGTGTCCGTCTTCCGTTTCCTTGTCGAATGAATACTCGTCGTGCATGTCAAAGATGAGATTGACCGCCACCTTGGTCTTGACCACGCCGCTGATGATCAGGCGAGCGAGGAAGCTCTTGCCTGTCCCTGACTGGCCAAAGATGCCATTGGAGCGCTCCACGAAGCGATCCAGCTGCAGGCAGATGGGGATGTCCATGGCCAGTGGCGTGCCCATGGCAAAGTTCGCGCCGCCCTCACTGCCGAAGACAGTGGCAAAGTCCAGTTCAGTGGCTTCACGCAGCTCCGCAAAGTGCATGGGGATGGTGCGCACCGGCTGGGGGCCGCTTCGCTCTTCCAGGAAGTCGCGAGGCTCGGACTCGTCGACTTTTTCCAGCATTAGCATCGGTTGCACCTCGGCTGTGGCATAGGTGCTGGTGCCGGCCAATGTCCGTGCAACAAAGAGCGATGTGTCTCGAGGTGGATCAGCCAGGAGCCGAGGGTCTGTGGCTTTCAGATGAATGTCCGAAATGAGACTGAAGTAGCGATTGCGCTCACCTTCGACAACTACAAAGTTCCCGATTCGTAGTTGCTCGGTGCTCGTGTCCGCGTTCAACCGTACGGTGAGTCCGCCACTGAAAGTTCCATCCACAACCAGGCCCAGTGACCGCTGACTCATGCGGGTGCTCCTTCGCGAGCGGATGGCGGGACTTGGCCCCGCTCGACAGATGGCGGGACTTGGCCGGGGTCAATGGCATACAGGACAGTAAGCAGCGATTCGTGATCATTCTTGAGCAAAGTGGCGATTTCCCGCGCTGCTGCACTCAGCCAGACGTCGTCCTGGCCACGGTGCTGGTACACCTCGCGCACGTTCGCGGCCAATACCTGCAGTGGTGAAACCTGCCCATAGGGCGCGAGCAACAAGCGCAGGTACTGCAAGTGGTCGGTAAAGCGCTGCAATTCTCCAGCCGGCGCAGTTTGCACCGAGAAGTGGAGGGGTGGCGGCTGCGGTGGCAGGTGCTGTCGAAGCTGATCATCGACGGCAAAGCCCACCAGAGCCGCGCCAAACTCGGTGCGCAGTGTACGAGTCAGTTCCGGATGCTCTTGATAGATCGCGCCGTCGAAGACAGTGTCCGTGCTGCGGCGCACGGCACGGCGGCTTGGATCAAGTCCACCAGTTTGGCCATAGGTCACGACGGCGTACACATCCATGCCAGCAGACGCCTCGGCCCCGGGCAAGCGCACCACGACAAGGCCGCCGAGGGGAGGAGGTCTGTTGAGTTCGAAGCTCTCGGCCACGAAACCCGTGCTCATCGTTTCGACGATTTCGCCGATCCTCATACTCCTCGTCTCCGCTTGCTATCCTCCTTGGCTGAGCGAACGACAGGTCGCCCGTATTGTCCCAGTGCCTGTTCCAGCATCTCTTCCACCAAGCGCCGTTCGGGCGCCGTGATGGCGGCCTGCTCGTGGGCTTCCTGCAGCACTGGCGGGTAAGGTGGAACACTGGGGCTGCGCTGACATTGATCGTAGATGGCTGCGTGCACAAAGCTCAGCAAGTCAGCATCGGAGGCGACCCAACCCGGCACTTCGACCCGAACAATCTCTCCCCCGACGTTCATGTAGAAGAAATCCACTCGCTGTTCGCCGTATTCCTCCAGGATTTGCGATGAGCTGCCGAAGAGCTGTGAGCGTTCCCCATCAGCCAGAAACGCGTACAGTTCGCGGTCCCTGATCTTGGCCAGTGCCAGGCAAAGCTCGCGGTCGTCACTCGCGCAGCGGTCGCATTCGTTGGGCTGCCCCTGGCAAAGCCATACGCGCAAAGAGTTGGCCACGTCACGGCTGCCCGTGTAGCTGACATAGCCGGCGAGGGGAACGCCCGTTTCTTTGAGAAAGATCATCGTCGACAGGAAACCCTGCAGGAGGGCGCGCCGCACCTCTTGGGTTTCGCTCTGCAGCGTCCACAGGATCAGGGGACCGTCTAGCAAGGCCAGTGTTGGCCATGGTCTCGAATCCAGCGCCTGCTGCAGAAGATGCAGGGCCTCCACCTCCATCCGTGCACTCAGCAAAGTGCCCTCGATGGGCACGTCGCGCTTCTCGGGAAAAACATACAGGTCTTCATCCCGAAAGCATAACTGGCTGCTGGCTTCAAGAATGGCATCAGGCTCACGGCCGTAGGTCAGCAGTGCATAGCCGACATTCACCAGGTAGTAGTGAACAGAACTGTGCCTGTCTGGCGGGATGGAAGAAGCGTCCACTCCTACAACGGAAAAGGTCGATGGTACTGAGGGGGGGGCTGCAGTGTCCGCCAAGCCCGTTGGAAGCGCGGCCTGTGGCGCACTGCGAGGCATTGCCACCAGCCATGGCATGCGAACCGGCTGCCTGCTTTGCCATTCTAGCTTCTCGCACAGGGCATCTGCCCGGATGCTGCGCAGACAATCCCGGGCTCGCTCCAGCAGATTCTCCTCCGCCGGCAGCAGGTGGGCCATTGTCTGCGCCATGTCTTGCATCTGTTGGCTGATGCGTCCAAGCTTCAGTGGCAAGCCTTGCTCCTTTCCCCAAGGCACCCTCATCGCAAGCTCTGGAAGCGCTGCGAGAGGATAAACGATCAGCGCAGCACGCGCTCGTCTCCGACACGCCTCGTGATGCGCTGATCATCCAGATGCTCCAGAACAGCCTGGGCGTACTTTCGACTGGTTTTGAACATGTCCCGCACCTGAGCCAGCGTGATGCTTCCTTCACGCTGAAGGTACTGGACGATGGTCTGTTTCATGTCCCGGTACACCTCTGCTGAGAATATCACTGTTTCGCTGAGTTTCACCAGTTTGCCTTGCTCGACAAGTGCAGCAAGCACGTCTGCCCCCACGCTAGCTTCGCTCTCAGAATAGGAAGGAGGTGCGTAAGGGCTGCGCTGGTATTGTTCGAGCAGTCTCTCTACGCGCTGCTGCTGCT
>JBFEPU010000090.1:0-9584 GCA_041549915.1 Anaerolineae bacterium
ATTGGGTGGGGGCGTCACCAAGCTGGGCCCGCTTCTCTTTGATCCCGTGCGTGCCTGGGTCCTTGGTCACGCAATGGCTCCGGTTCAGCGATACACACCGATTGTGGCAGCTGCGCTCGGCGACGATGTGGGATTGTTGGGTGCAGTGGCCTGGGCAATCGACCAGTTTGAGGCACAATGACGGAGGGCAGCGGGGGAATGGCAATTCCTGGCAGCAACCAGTGCCGGGAGCACCGGCAGCACGTGGAGGGACGATGAAGACCGTAGTAGCGGGCTCTCTGGGCGAGTGTGTTCATGTCGCCGGAGTGATGAATTTTCTGCGGTTGGCCGAGGCAGCTGGCTGGCGAACCGTCTTCCTGGGCCCTGCTGTGCCCGTCGACGAGTTTGTGCAGACCGCTGTCCGCGAGCGGGCTGACCTGGTAGGAGTCTCGTATCGGCTGACGCCCGAGAACGGCGAGCGGTTGCTGGGCGAGTTTGCCGAAGCAGCTGATGACTTGCGCACTCAGGGCGTACGCTTTGCCTTCGGCGGTACGCCACCGGTCGCAGAGCGAGCACAGTCGATGGGCTTTTTTGAGCGGGTCTTCGACGGCAGCGAGCCGGAAGAAGCGGTCTTGGCCTTTCTGAAAGGAGAGCCGCTGGGTGAACTATCCGAGGAGGATTTTCCGCAAGGGGCTGTGGCGCGCATCCACTGGAAGGCTCCATTTCCGATCCTCCGGCACCACTTTGGGCTGCCGACGATGGAAGCGACGCTGGCAGGCGTGGCTGCGATCGCTGGAGCACGGGCACTGGATCTCATCTCATTGGGCCCGGATCAGGACGCGCAGGCCAACTTCTTTCATCCCGAGCGTCAGGACCCGCGGCGGCGGGGCGCCGGTGGGGTGCCAGTTCGCAGCCCGGACGACTATCGAGCCCTGTACGCGGCCAGCCGTTGTGGCAATTACCCGTTGATGCGCACATACTCCGGCACTGATGATTTCATTCCCCTGGCAGAGATGTACTTGGACACAATGAACATCGCCTGGTGTGCAATACCCATCTTCTGGTTCAACCAGATGGATGGCCGTGGGCCATGTGGCTTGGAGGATGGAATTCGCCAGCACCAGGAACTGATGGCTTGGTACGGAGGGCGCAGCATTCCCGTCGAGCTGAACGAGCCACATCACTGGGCGCTGCGTGACGCATCGGATGTCATCTTTGTTGTCACGGCCTATCTCTCGGCGTACAACGCGCACGCGTTTGGGGTGCGCGACTATATCGCACAGATGATGTTTAACAGCCCGCCTGGAGTGTCCGATGCCATGGATCTGGCGAAGATGCTGGCTGCGCTTGAGATAGTTGAACCACTGCTCAGTGCAGACTTTCGCCTATGGCGCCAGACACGCACCGGTCTGCTGAGCTATCCACTGGACATGGCAGCTGCCCGTGCTCACCTCGCAGCGAGCGTGTACCTGCAAATGGCGCTAAGGCCACACATTGTGCATGTGGTGAGTCATAGCGAAGCGCACCATGCTGCGACCGCGCAGGATGTGATCGAAGCTTGTCAACTGGCACGCAGGGCGATCGGAAACGCAGTGCGTGGTGCGCCCGATATGACGGCTGATCCTGTTATCCAGGAGCGGAAGGAAGAGCTGATCTGCGAGGCGAAAGTGACGCTGGGAGGCGTTCGGGCACTTGCTGCATCACAGGTTTCGGACCCGTTCATTGACCCACCCACACTGGCACGGGCTGTGACGGCTGGCATCCTGGACGCACCGCACCTTCGCAACAACCCATATGCACGTGGTCAGATGGTGGTTCGTGTCGACCGGCGGGGGGCTTGCGTGGCGGTCGATCCGGCCTCGGGGCGAGCGCAATCGGAAGTGGAGCGCATCGCGCACCTTGGCATTCGCGGCGTATGACTTGCCTTGACTGGGCGGAAAGGAGTTCATGTGGAAAAGTCACCGCGCTACCTCGTTATCGGCGCTGGTCATGGTGGAAAAGCCATGGCTGCTCATCTGGCACTCATGGGATTCACCGTAGGACTGTACAATCGGACCTCCGAGCATATCGCAACAATAAAGGTACGTGGCGGGATCGAACTCGACAGCTATGAGGGCGGCCCTCGCGGGTTTGGCCGCCTCGCTCTGGTCAGCTCAGACATAGCGGAAGCTCTAGAGTATGCAGAAATCGTGATGGTGGTAGTCCCCTCCTTCGGGCATGCGGACATCGCCTTGGCTGCTGCCCCTTACCTGAGAGACGGACAGATTGTGGTGCTGAACCCTGGGCGAACTGGTGGTGTGCTGGAGTTCCTCAAAGTGCTGCGGGATCAGGACTGCCAAGCGGAGGTGACCGTCGCCGAGGCTGAGACTCTGATTTATGCGAGCCGTTCAGACGGTCCAGCACAGGCGCGTATCTTCCGCATCAAGGAGGCTGTTCCACTGGCGGCGCTGCCGTCCACCCGTACGGCGGCAGTGTTGCGCGCCTTGGAGACGGCGTACCCGCGCTTCATTGACGGAGGCAGTGTTCTGCGCACCAGTCTGAACAACATGGGTGCCATTTTCCATCCGGCACTGGCCCTGCTGAACGCTGGACGCGTCGAATCCACTGCCGGGGACTTTCAGTTCTACATCGATGGTGTTACACCTTCAGTGGCGCGCATACTCGAGGCACTTGATCGCGAACGGGTCACCGTAGCCTCATCGCTGGGCATTCGAGCGCGAACAGCCATGGAGTGGCTGGAAATGGCGTATGACTCCACAGGAAGAGATCTACACGAAGCAATCCACAACCAGCCGGGGTATTATGGCATAACCGCTCCGCGCACGTTGAATCATCGCTACATAACAGAGGATGTGCCGATGAGTCTGGTTCCTATTGCTGCGCTGGGCCAACGCTACGGGGTTTCCGTGAGGGGCATGGACAGCATCATCCGCTTGGCTTGCATCGTCCACCAGACCGATTACTGGAGACGCGGGCGAACGCTGGGCAAGCTGGGAATCGAACAGCTGAGTGTGACCGAGTTGGTGCGCTACGTCGAGGAAGGCGTGCAAGCTTAGGCGGCGTTGCGGAACGGGTGATGTCTACGTTCTCAGCGCCCTGACCAAGGACGCGCGGGACAAGTGGTGAGGACAACGGCCGAGGTCTGCTGGCACTCCTGTTCCGGTGGACAGTATCAATGAGCTATGCTATAATGCTGTCTGCTCGTCCTTCTCGTTGTTTCGAGGCTGGGCAGACAACGAGCAGGTGGTGTTTGCACCGGCCTGGCATTTGTGTTGGTAAGGAGGCGATATGGGGCTGAGTGACATTCTCAACGTGTTCTGGATACTGTTCCTGATCTCCACTATCATCCCCGTGATAAGCAAGCGTGCGAGAGAGACGCGGCGGCGGATGGTGATTGACGCTATCGAGCGCAAACGGGGTTCCCGTCTGATTACACTCATCCATCGTCAGGAAACCATGAGCATCCTCGGCATTCCCATCAGCCGCTACATCGACATCGAGGATTCCGAGCGTGTGTTGCGTGCGATCCGGTTGACTGACGAGACCGTACCCATCGACATCGTTCTACACACACCCGGTGGCCTGGTGCTGGCTGCGGAACAGATTGCCTTCGCATTGTGCCGACACAAGGCGAAAGTGACTGTGTTTGTGCCGCACTATGCCATGTCTGGAGGCACACTGGTTGCGATTGCCGCGGATGAGATCGTGATGGATCCCAATGGTGTGCTGGGACCCGTGGACCCGCAGTTGCAGGTACCGCAGACCGGGGGCTACGTGCCGGCTGTGTCTGTCCTGGCCGCGATGGCAGTGCAAAACCCCAACCGTGATGATCAGACTCTAATCATGGCCGACTTGGCCGAGAAGGCCATCCAGCAGGTTCACAACACCGTCTACAGGCTGCTGCGGGCCAACAACATGGAGGACGAGAAGGCGGATGGGCTGGCTGACGCACTGAGCAAAGGCCGCTGGACCCATGACTATCCGATTTCTGTGAGCGAGGCGCAGGAGCTAGGTCTGCCGGCCACAGACGATATGCCAAAGGAAATCTACGGACTCATGGATCTGTATCCACAGGTCGCACAGCGACGTCCCTCCGTAGAATTCATCCCCACGCCCTACGGGCCTTCTCGCCCAACTGGGCCGGGACAAGGCGAGTGAGCCCGACCATGGCTTGTCTGTGACCGGTTCCTGCTGACGCCAGCACCGTAGCTGCACATGCCCCTCGGCAGAGCCGGCCGAGGGGCTTTGTCATCTCTGCGACCGGCGGATTGCCGGACGTATTGGGCAGTCAGATGCGGAGGCCTATCTGATCAACCGATCGACGATTCTGATTGCCCAACCTTCGATTTGCTGCTCGTACAGCAGGAACAGCACGGCTAGTGCCGCTGAAGCTGCGATCACCACGGTCCACTGTGTCGGGCTCAGAGCCGGTGCACTCGCTCCCAACCACGAGGACACGAAGAGGCCGGGAAGCCGGCCAGTGAGTGCCGCCACCAACAGTGCTGGTATCGGAATAGGAGTCAGTCCCGCCGCGAAGCAGGCCAAGTCGTCAGGCAGAAAGGGTAGCAGGAATAGCAGCACGAAGAAGAACAAACCGTGGCGCTCCGCACGGGTATCGAGCCATCTGAGCATCTGAGCAGGCAGCAAGCGCTCTACCAGCGGCCGGCCGTATGTGCGAGCTAGAGTGAAGGCGATCAAGGAGCCCAGTGCCGTGCCAAGCGAGCTGTAGAGCGTGCCCCGCGCAATCCCGAACAAGTAGCCGCTGGCCAGCCCGATCACGTTGCCGGGTATCGGTGCCAGCAGCACTTGGACAACGTGCAGGGCAATGATCCCTATAGGCGCCCACCTACCCCAAGTGGCAAGCCATTCACGCAGAAGCGCTGGGTCTCTGAACAGCGCCAGATAGCCGCCATTGAGGATGATCATCACCCCCAGGATGCTGGGCAGCCCTACCAGGAGCAACGCCCAAGGTCCGCGCGTTCTCATAGCAGGAAGTATAGAGGCTTGGCCAGGACTGAGCAAGCACTGGCCACAAGACAGGCGCAGGGCGGCACCGACCTCAGAGCACTCACCACAGAGCCACTCAGATCCCTGATGTATTTGCCCTGCCCACCCTGTACTGGGGGCTGCTCACTGGCTCAACAAGATGTCCGCCACCGTGCTCTCATCAACGACTTGGCCGGGCTCCAGCAACTGCTGCGTGAACAGCAGGTAGCTCAAGATATCATAGTACTGCTGGTCTGACAGCCCTCCGGGGTTGTCTCTGGGCATTCTGGCGGAGACATAGTCAAACAGCCCTTGTGCTGTCTCGTATTTGGCCAGGGCAGCTGTTGAAAGCTTTGCAGCGAATCCATCCGTGAGGTTCGGTCCGTGACAGCGTGCGCAGGACTGGTCGTACTCGTTCATTCCAGTCGCAACCTGTTGCGGTACCTGTGGCGCTGCGGTCGTCGCCGTCGGTGCCTTTTCGGTTGCTTCTTGCTGCGGAGTGGCTGTTGGTTCAGAGGTGGGCACCTCCGTAACCTCCTGCTGTGGTGTGGCCGAAGGTACAGAAGTTGCCACCGGAGGGGCTTCTATTGTCGGCTGGGTCGTGGGCGCCGCCGTTGGTTCGGCACCGCCGCAGGCAGAGGCCCTCGAGAGGACCACGATGGCAAGGCCAACAAAGACGATTGAGTGTTTCAAGGTTTCCCTCCCTCTAAGGCTGTCCAAGCCCTCGGTGCTGGTGACGAGCATGCAACAAGGCGTCTGGCTAGCGCTCCTGATGCGCCTTGTAGCGATATACAATGCGTCCCTTCTCCAGATCGTAGGGCGATAGCTCGACTTTCACTCGGTCCCCAAGCAGGACCCTGATGTAGAATCGTCGCATCCTGCCAGACAGGTAGGCCAACACGCGCTGACCAGTTTCCAGCTCAACACGAAACATGGCGTTCGGCAGCGCTTCTACAACAGTACCCGTCACTTCGAGCCGTTGTCGTTTCTCTGTATCGGTCAACGGATTCTAGTCTCCTGTTCGGGTTGAGGTCTGGCTTAGCTTTGCGGGGTGCCGAGCGAAGCCAGTGAGCTTGGGAACCCTGTGGGAGTATTATAACTGTATCTCCCTGTTCGTCAAGTCCGGCACTCGATGCGGACGCAGCCCCGCTCCTGCTGGCGACGTCTTTGGAGCTTCGAGCGCGGGTGGACTTGTCCGCGATTAGCAGTATAATCCGAGGCCAGCAAATAGCTTGGGCCATGTGCTGCAATACAATGCTCGGGAGGTGTGGCGTGACAATCCGTGGCGACATCGCGGTCATTGGCGCAGGGATTGGCGGATACGTTGCAGCGCTGCGCGCTGCCCAGTTGGGGGCCAAGGTCGTGCTTGTTGAGAAAGACCGGGTGGGCGGCGTTTGTCTGAACTGGGGATGCATACCCACCAAGGCTCTGTTGCGAACTGCAGAAGTCCTGCAGTTGGCGCAGGAGGCGGCCAAGTATGGCGTGATGGTAGGTGAGCCTGCGCTTGACTGGACGATCGCACAGAAGCGCAAGGAGCAGGTGGTGAGCCGTCTCACCGGCGGCGTTGCACACTTGCTCAACAGAGCGGGAGTGAACGTGCTGCGCGGAAAGGCAAGTTTCGTGTCGCCTACCGAATTGCAGGTGCCCAGCGACGAAGGTAGCGAACGGGTTGAGGCATCCAACTTTGTGATTGCGTCAGGCTCGCAACCCGCTTCGCTCCCCTTGCCCGGCCTGGAAGGAGCCGGCGTGCTGTCGAGTGACGGTGCCTTGGCGCTGGAAGCTGTTCCGGGTAGTGTATTGGTAGTGGGCGCGGGGGCAGTTGGTGTGGAGTTTGCAGCTCTGTTCAGTGCTTGTGGCGCCCAGGTGACCCTTGTGGAGATGCTGCCGAGGGTGCTTCCAGCTCTGGATGCTGATCTTGGCGCCGAGGTAGAACGGGCTCTAAAGAGGTCCAAGGTGCGGGTCCTCACGTCAAGCAAAGTGGCGCGAGTGGAGACCAGCAATACGGGATACGCGGTTACGGTTGAGAGCGATGATGAAGAGATTGGGGTCGAGGCTGAGACGATCGTGCTTGCGGTGGGAAGGCACCCTAATGTGGACGATCTCGGCCTGACCTCCGCTGGAGTGGCGACGGGGCAACAGGGCATCATGGTGGACGAGCGGATGCGGACGAATGTCCCTCATGTGTACGCCGTGGGTGATGTCACTGGCGGTATGCTGCTGGCCCACGTCGCCATGCATGAGGGCATCGTTGCTGTGGAAAACGCGTTGGGATATGAGCGACGCATAAACTACGATGCAGTGCCAAGTTGTGTGTTTGGCTCGCCAGAGGTGGCGACCGTCGGTTTGAGCGAAGAACAGGCACTGGAGCGCGGCTATGATGCCAAAGTGGGCAGGTTCCCTTTCCGTGCCAATGGGAAAGCCTTGGCACATGGCGAGTACGATGGTTTCGTAAAGATTGTGGCCGACAGCGAGTATGGCCAAGTACTAGGTGTTCACATTGTCGGTCCGCACGCCAGTGACTTGATCCAGGAAGGCACAATGGCCCTCACCCTGGAGGCAACACTCGACGAGTTCGAGGCAACGATCCACCCGCATCCGACTTTGACCGAGGCGGTGGCGGAGGCAGCTCTGGCAGCACAGGGCCGTGCTCTGCACATCTAGACTCACCCCTGTAGATGAGTAGCTCATTGCCGGACTGCTGGACGCCCGTGACGGCAGGAAACTGCGCATGAACGAGATTGTGATTGTGGGTGGGGGGCTGGCGGGCAGCGAAGCAGCCTGGCAGGCTGCACAGAGAGGGGTGCCAGTCACCCTGTTCGAAATGCGCCCCGGTGTGATGACTCCTGCACACACTACGCACCTGCTCGCCGAACTGGTGTGCAGCAATTCCTTGGGCTCTGACTTGCCAGACAGAGCTCCTGGCCTCTTGAAGGCGGAATTGCGCCACCTGGGCTCGCTCATCCTCAGATGCGCCGATGAGAATGCGGTTCCTGCCGGAGGGGCGTTGGCTGTGGGACGCGAGGCTTTTGCGCGGGCGGTCACGGTCGCGGTGGCTTCCCATCCTCTGATCACCCTGACGCGGAAAGAGATCCATCGTATCCCGGACCAGGGCATGGTTATCCTTGCCACCGGGCCACTGACATCCGAGTCCCTGGCAGAAGATATCGCCCACTTGACGGGTGAAGACCAGCTCTTTTTCTATGATGCCATGGCACCCATTGTCACGCTGGAGTCCATAGACATGTCCCGTGCCTTTCGTGCTTCTCGCTACGGGCGCGGCGGCGCCGACTATATCAACTGCCCCATGAGCCGAGAAGAGTATGATCGTTTCGTCGATCAGTTGCTCCGGGCTGAGACGAGAGCGCTGCGGGACTTTGAGAGACGGGATAAGCGCTTCTTCGAAGCTTGTTTGCCAGTGGAGGTCACTGCTCAACGTGGGCGTGAGACGTTGGCTTTCGGACCGTTGAAGCCAGTGGGGCTGGTGGACCCGCATACAGGCCGGCAGCCGTATGCCGTGGTCCAGCTCAGACAGGATAATATCTCCGGAACGCTATACAACCTGGTTGGCTTCCAGACAAACTTGAAGTGGAGCGAGCAAAGACGCGTGTTCTCGCTGATTCCTGGACTCGAGCATGCCGAGTTTGTTCGCTACGGCCAGATGCATCGCAATACCTTCATCAACTCGCCGGGCCTGCTCAATGCGACGTTGGAATGCCGTCGACGCGGCGGGCTTTTCTTCGGTGGTCAGATCACAGGCACCGAAGGATACATTGGCTCTACCTGCAGCGGGTATGTCGCGGGGCTCAATGCCGCACGCCTGGCCAGCGGCCTAGCTCTGCTCACTTTCCCACGTGTCACGATGATCGGTGCGCTGTGTCACTATGTATCGTCGGCAGAAGGCGGGCATTTCCAGCCGATGAAGCCCAACTTCGGCCTCCTTCCGCCGCTCGCCGGACCCAGGAGGCGGAAGCGAGCGCGCTATCGGGCTTACGCAGCGCGTGCCTTGGCTGCTCTCCAAGACTTTGCTGCAGGCTTGGTGCTTGTAGAGGATGGTCAGCCTAGAGAGAGCATCCGCCCAGCCAATGGGTCCCTGTCTAGGTGAACCGGGCCAGGGCATTGTGGAACGGTAGCGGGATCGCTATGCTCCGATGGGGTGCCGCTCTTCGTGTAGTCATTACCACCATATACCGACCCCCACAAACATTTCGAGCCAGAAAGCGACGATTGACTATGCGAAGTCGCGCTAGTTTGCTGGGCTGCCTGGCTGCGTGTTTACTCATGGCCATGGCATGCAGTCAGCAGACTGCTTCAGATACTCACACCGAGCAGTTTGATGGTGATCGAGCCTATTCGCACGTACTCAAGCAGTGTGCCTTCGGGCCGCGCTACGTTGGCTCCGAAGGGGGTCGAAAGACGGCTGCGTACATCGAGTCCGTACTCGAGGAGCTTGGCTGGACCACGCACGATCAACGTTTTACCTACCGAGGGACTCAGGTGCGCAATGTGATAGCCCGCAGCGGTAGGGGACCACTGATTATCCTGGGCGCGCACTATGATACCCGTTCCTTGGCGAACCGAGATCCTGTTGATCCGACACAGCCCGTTCCCGGAGCAAATGA